>NZ_JBSGZJ010000213.1:0-11799 GCF_053610925.1 Streptomyces sp. NPDC054847
CCCCGGGCGAGGGGCGTGCCGCAGGCGTCAGTGGGCTGCCGACTCCCAGTCCGTGCCCGAGCCGACCGAGACGTCCAGCGGGGCGCGGAGCGATACGGCAGAGGACATCTCGTGGCGCACGAGTGTCTCGACCTGCTCGCGCTCGCCCGGGGCGACCTCCAGGACGATTTCGTCGTGGACCTGGAGGAGCAGCCTGGACGACAGCTTCGCGTCCCTCAGTGCCCGGTCCACGTTGAGCATGGCGACCTTGACGATGTCCGCCGCGGTGCCCTGGATCGGTGCGTTGAGCGCCATCCGCTCGGCGGACTCACGCCGCTGCCGGTTGTCGCTGTTGAGGTCGGGGAGATACCGGCGCCGGCCGAGCATCGTCGCCGTGTAGCCTGTGGCCCGCGCCTCGTCGACGACGCGCCGCAGGTAGTCCCGCACGCCGCCGAACCGCTCGAAGTAGGTGTCCATCAGGACTCGTGCCTCGGCAGGCTCGATGCCCAGCTGCTGGGAGAGGCCGAACGCCGAGAGCCCGTAGGCAAGCCCGTACGACATCGCCTTGATCTTGCGACGCATCTCCGCGTCGACGGCGGACCGCTCGACCGAGAACACCTGGGAGGCGACGGTCGTGTGGAGGTCCTCGCCGGAGGTGAACGCCTCGATCAGACCCGCGTCCTCCGACAGGTGGGCCATGACCCGCAGCTCGATCTGGCTGTAGTCGGCCGTCATCAGGGACTCGTAGCCCTCGCCGACGACGAAGCCTCGCCGGATGGCGCGGCCCTCGTCCGTCCTTACCGGCACGTTCTGCAGGTTGGGGTCGGTGGAGGAGAGGCGTCCCGTCGCGGCGACGGTCTGGCTGAACGTGGTGTGGATGCGGCCGTCGGCGGCGATGGTCTTGATCAGGCCCTCGACCGTCGAGCGGAGCCTGGCCTGCTCGCGGTGGCGCAGCATGATGACGGGCAGCTCGTGCTCCGTCTGCGCGGCGAGCCACGCGAGCGCGTCGGCGTCCGTGGTGTAGCCGGTCTTGGTCTTCTTCGTCTTCGGCAGGTTCAGTTCGCCGAAGAACACCTCCTGGAGCTGCTTGGGGGATCCGAGGTTGAACTCGTGCCCCACTGCCTCGTGCGCCTCCTTCACGGCCTGCTGCACGGCGCCCGCGAACTGCTGCTCCATGGCCTCGAGGTGGGCGCGGTCGGCGGCGATGCCGTGCCGCTCCATCCGGGCCAGCAGCAGGGAGGTGGGCAGCTCGACGTCGTGCAGGAGCTCCACGGCGCCGACCTCCTTCAGCTTCCCGCCGAGCGCCTCGCCGAGATCCAGGACGGCGCGGGCCTGGGACATCAGCGCGTCGGCCTCGGCCTGTTCGTCGCTGCCGAACGCAAGCTGCCCGTCCGCCGCGGCGGGTGCCAGCTCACGGTGCAGGTACTCGATGGACAGCGCGTCCAGGGCGAACGAACGGCGGCCGGGCTTGACCAGGTAGGCGGCGAGCGCCGTGTCCATGGTCACGCCGGCGATCTCCCAGCCGTGCTCGGGGAAGACCCGCAGCGCGTCCTTGGCGTTGTGCATGACCTTCGGCCGGGACGGGTCGGAGACCCACGAGGCGAACGCCCGCTCGTCGGACTCGTCGAGCTGGGTCGTGTCGAACCAGGCGGCCTTGCCGTCGGCGGCCGCCAGCGCGACCTCGCTGACGCTGCCGACGCCCAGCGCCCACGCGGAGACGGTGGCCACGCCGAGCGGCTGCTTGCCGTGCTGCTCCAGCCAGTACGCCAGCTCGCCGGCGCCGAGCACGGTGCCGTCCAGCTCCACACCGGCCTCGGGGGCCGGCGGCTCCTCCTCCGCGGCTCCGGGGTCGACCGCGAGCAGCCGCTCCCGCAGGCTCGGGTTACGGATCTCCAGGACCTCGAGGAAACCCTTCAGCGCGGTCCGGTCGTACGGCGCGCGCTCCAGGTCGGTGACTGCCTTCGGCAGCTCCACGTCGCGCACCAGCTCCGTCAGGTGGCGGTTGAGCTTGACGGCTTCCAGGTGGTCGCGCAGCGCCTGGCCGACCTTGCCCTTGACCTCGTCCGCGTGCTCGACGAGCGCCGCGAACGAACCGAACTGGTTGATCCACTTCGTGGCGGTCTTCTCCCCGACGCCGGGGATGCCGGGCAGGTTGTCGGACGGGTCACCGCGCAGTGCGGCGAAGTCCGGGTACTGCTGCGGGGTGAGGCCGTACTTCTCCTCGACCTTCGCCGGGGTGAAGCGGGTCAGCTCGGAGACGCCCTTGGTCGGGTAGAGCACGGTGGTGTGCTCGCTGACCAGCTGGAACGAGTCCCGGTCGCCGGTGACGATCAGCACCTCGAAGCCCGCGGCCTCCGCCTGGGTGGCGAGGGTGGCGATCACGTCGTCCGCCTCGAAGCCGTCGATCGCGAACCGCTCGGCGTTCATCGTGTCGAGGAGCTCGCCGATCAGCTCGACCTGGCCCTTGAACTCGTCGGGCGTCTTGGAGCGGTTCGCCTTGTACTCCGGGAAGTCGGCCGACCGCCAGGTCTTGCGTGAGACGTCGAAGGCCACCGCGAAATGCGTGGGCGCCTCGTCACGCAGGGTGTTCGCCAGCATCGACGCGAAGCCGTAGATCGCGTTGGTCGTCTGGCCGCTCGCGGTCGTGAAATTCTCCGCGGGCAGCGCGAAGAACGCCCGGTACGCCAGGGAGTGCCCGTCCATGAGGAGCAGGCGCGGTCGGTTGTCTGCCGTCTTCTTCGATGCTGTCTCAGCCACGACCCCGATCCTGCCATGCACCGCTGACATTCCCGACCGCCCGGCCTGGGCTCACCGTTTGTCGGAGGCCCGTGACAGGATCGGAGAGGTAGGGAAAGACGTATCGCACAGGCACGGCTCGAAGGGGAGCACGATGGCCAGCAAGCCGCCCGCAGGGGACCCGGTCCAGGACGCCCCGCAGGTCGGGGCCCCGCAGCATGCGGCGGCCGGCCTGCCCGCCATCGGCCACACCCTGCGCGTCTCACAGCAGCAGATGGGAGTGGGCCGCACCGCCCGCACCCTGCTGAAGGTCAACCAGAAGGACGGCTTCGACTGTCCCGGCTGCGCCTGGCCGGAGGGCGACAAGCGCCATGTCGCCGAGTTCTGCGAGAACGGCGCGAAGGCGGTCGCGGAGGAGGCGACCCTGCGCCGGGTGACGCCCGACTTCTTCGCCGCGCACCCGCTTTCCGATCTTGCGCGCCGCAGCGGCTACTGGCTGGGGCAGCAGGGCCGGATCACGCAGCCGATGTATCTCCCCGAGGGCGCCGAGAGGTACGAGGCGGTGACGTGGGAGCGGGCCTTCGCGATCATTGCCGAGGAACTGCGCGCGCTCGGATCCCCGGACGAGGCGCTGTTCTACACCTCCGGCCGCACCAGCAACGAGGCGGCGTTCCTGCTGCAGCTGTTCGCCCGCGAGTTCGGCACGAACAATCTGCCCGACTGCTCCAACATGTGCCACGAGTCCTCCGGCTCGGCGCTCACGGAGACCATCGGCGTCGGCAAGGGCAGCGTCTCGCTGGAGGACCTGCACCAGGCGGACCTGATCATCGTCGCCGGGCAGAACCCGGGCACCAACCACCCCCGGATGCTCAGCGCGCTGGAGCAGGCCAAGGGCTCAGGCGCCAGGATCATCTCGGTGAATCCGCTGCCCGAGGCCGGTCTCGAGCGGTTCAAGAACCCGCAGACCCCGCGCGGCATGCTCAAGGGCACCGCGCTGAACGACCTCTTCCTCCAGATCCGCATCGGCGGCGACCAGGCTCTGTTCCGTCTCCTCAACAAGCTGATCCTGGAGACCGGGGGCGCGGTCGACGAGGAGTTCGTGCGCGAGCACACCGAAGGCTTCGAGGACTTCGCCGCTGCGGCACGGGCCGCCGACTGGGATGCCACGCTCGCCGCGACGGGCCTCGGCCGTGACGAGATCGAGCAGGCCCTGCGGATGGTGCTCGACTCCCGCCGGACCATCGTCTGCTGGGCGATGGGCCTGACCCAGCACAAGCATTCCGTCGCCACCATCCGCGAGGTCGTCAACTTCCTTCTGCTGCGCGGCAACATCGGCCGCCCTGGTGCGGGCGTCTGCCCCGTCCGAGGGCATTCCAACGTCCAGGGCGACCGCACCATGGGCATCTTCGAGCGGCCCGCGCCCGCGTTCCTGGACGCCCTGGAGAAGGAGTTCGGCTTCGCCCCGCCACGCCACCACGGCCTCGACGTCGTGCGGTCCATCGAGGCGCTGCGCGACGGGAAGGCGAAGGTGTTCTTCGCCATGGGCGGCAACTTCGTGGCGGCGAGCCCCGACACGGAGGTCACAGAGGCCGCGATGCGCCGTGCGCGGCTGACCGTGCACGTGTCCACCAAGCTCAACCGCTCGCACGCGGTCACGGGCCGCCGGGCGCTCATCCTGCCCACCCTGGGCCGTACCGACAAGGACATCCAGGCGGGCGGCAGGCAGGTGGTGACCGTCGAGGACTCGATGGGCATGGTCCACGCCTCCCGCGGCAACCTCACCCCCGCGAGCCCCCACCTGCTGTCCGAGCCCGCGATCGTCGCCCGGATGGCGCGCGCCGTGCTCGGCCCCTCCTCCACCACACCGTGGGAGGACTTCGAACGGGACTACAGCACGATCCGCGACCGGATCTCCCGCGTCGTGCCCGGCTTCGAGGACTTCAACGCGAAGATCGCCCGCCCCGGCGGCTTCACCCTGCCGCACGGCCCCCGCGACGAGCGCCGCTTCCCCACCGCCACCGGCAAGGCCAACTTCACCGCCGCCCCCGTCGAGTACCCGGAGGTCCCCGAGGGCCGGCTGCTGCTCCAGACCCTGCGCTCGCACGACCAGTACAACACCACGGTGTACGGCCTCGACGACCGCTACCGCGGCATCAAGGGCGGCCGCCGGGTGGTCCTGGTCAACCCCGAGGACGCTCGCGAACTGGGTCTGGCCGACGGTTCGTACGCCGATCTGGTCGGCGAATGGAAGGACGGCGTGGAGCGGCGGGCCCCCGGCTTCCGCGTCGTCCACTACCCCACCGCGCGGGGCTGTGCCGCCGCGTACTACCCGGAGACCAATGTGCTGGTCCCGCTGGACTCCACCGCCGACACCAGCAACACCCCCGCCAGCAAGTCCGTGATCGTACGTCTGGAACAATCACCAACCGTCTAAGCGTTCGCTCAGGCAGCAGGACGAGCAGACGAACACAGGACCAGACAGTCATACGATCGGAGCCGGCATGGGCGAGCAGACCACCGTGAAGTTCCCGCAAGAGGTCATCGACGAGTACGCCGAGCTCGGGGTGGACCTGCCCGCGCTCTTCTCCGCCGGACACCTGGGCGAGCGCATGGGCGTACAGATCCTCGAGGCCGCGGCGGACCGGGTCGTCGGCACGATGCCCGTCGAGGGCAACACCCAGCCGTACGGCCTGCTGCACGGCGGCGCCTCCGCCGTCCTCGCCGAGACCCTCGGCTCCGTCGGCTCCATGCTGCACGGCGGCCCCTCCAAGATCGCCGTCGGCGTGGACCTCAACTGCACCCACCACCGCGGCGCCCGCTCCGGAATGGTCACCGGAGTCGCCACCCCCGTCCACCGCGGCCGCTCCACCGCCACCTACGAAATCGTGATCACCGACGAGCAGGACAAGCGCGTCTGCACCGCACGCCTCACCTGCCTGCTCCGCGACGCCCAGGGCTGAACCGGCCCCGCGAAAGACCCGCAAGGCACGGAAAGGGGCCGGGAAGCGAAGCTTCCCGGCCCCTTTCTCATCGGTTCACGGACCGTCAGGCCGCGCCCTCACCGAGGTACGCCGCCCGGATCCGGTTGTCCGCCAGCAGATCCGCCGCCGGCCCCGACATCGCGACCTCGCCCGTCTCCAGGACGTAGCCGCGGTTCGCCAGACCCAGCGCCTGCGTGGCGTTCTGCTCCACCAGCAGCACCGTCGTGCCCTGCTTGTTGATCTCCTCGATGATCTCGAAGATCTGCTGCACGATCAGCGGCGCCAGACCCATCGACGGCTCGTCCAGCAGCAGCAGCTCCGGCTTGCCCATCAGGGCACGGCCGATCGCCAGCATCTGCTGCTCACCGCCCGACAACGTGCCCGCCTGCTGCGAGCGCCGCTCGGCCAGACGCGGGAAGAGCGTGAACACCCGGTCCATCTCGGCCATGTCGACCGAGCTGAAGCGGTACGCGCCCATCTCCAGGTTCTCCCGCACGGTCATCGTCGAGAAGACCCGCCGGCCCTCCGGCACATGACCGATGCCGAACCGCACGAGCTCGTGCGACTTGATGCCGTCGATGCGCTCACCGCGCAGCAGCACCTCGCCGTGGCGCGGCTGGAGCATGCCCGAGACGGTGCGCAGCGTCGTCGTCTTGCCCGCGCCGTTACCGCCGAGCAGGGCCACGATCTCGCCCTTGCGCACGGTCAGGTCGATGCCCTTGATGGCCTCGATGGCGCCGTAGAACACACGCATGCTCTTCAGTTCGAGCAGCGTCTCTTCCGAAGTGCCCGCCGTACCGGCGTCCTTCTGCAGCTCAGTCGTGGTGCTCACTTGCCGCTCTCCTCGTCCGCCGCGGTCTCGCCCGGCGCCGTTCCGTCCGACGACTCCGCATCGGCCGACACCTCGTCCGAGGCATCGTCCGCCGCGGACCCGTCCGAAGCAGGCTCGTCCGGATCCGGCTCGTCCGAACCCGAGTCCTCGGAAGCAGGCTCGTCCGAACCCGGCTCCTCGGAAGCGGACCCGTCCGACGCCGGTTCCTGCGAACCGTCCGTCGCCGCATGCTGCTCCGCGATGGCGGCCTGAACCACCTCCGCGTCCTCCGCCGACGCGCCCAGATAGGCCTCGATCACCGCCGGGTGCTGCTGCACCTCGCTCGGCGTCCCCTCGGCGATCTTCTTGCCGAAGTTGAGAACCATCACCCGGTCCGCGACCGACATCACCAGACGCATGTCGTGCTCGATGAGCAGCACGCTGATGCCCAGCTCCGTGTTGATACGGCGGATCAGCTGCTCCAGCTCCAGCTTCTCCGTCGGGTTCGTACCGGCGGCCGGCTCGTCCAGCAGCAGCACCTGCGGATCCGTGGCCAGCGCCCGCGCGATCTCCAGACTGCGCTGGTCGCCGTACGACAAGCTGCCCGCGATCTCGTTGAGCTTGTCCTCCAGGCCCACGAACTTCAGCAGCCGGTGCGCACGCTCGTCGCTGAGCCGCTCCGCCTTACGCGCGTTGGGCAGACCCAGCATGATCGAGACAGGGCCGGCCTTGAGCCGGGTCTCCGCCGCGATCTTGACGTTCTCCAGCGCAGTCAGCGCACCGAACAACCGGATGTTCTGGAACGTACGCGCCACACCCACACGGTTGACGATGTGCGGCTTGCTGCCCAGCAGGGACTTCTGGTCGCCATCCTTCGAGTGGAAGACGATCTTGCCTTCCTGCGGGGTGTACGCCCCGGTGAGCGAGTTGAACAGCGAGGTCTTACCCGCACCGTTCGGCCCGATCACCGCCAGGACCTCGCCCCGGCACATGTTGACGTCCACATGGTCCAGACAGGTCAACCCGCCGAACCGCAGCGTCACATCCGACGCCTGCAGCACCAGATCGGTGCCGGCGGCCGAAGGCTGCGCACCGGCCGTCGCGTCGCTCTTCACGTCCGTGCTCATCAGATCTTGCCTCCCGCCGGCTCGGACATCGCGTCCGCGTCGCCGATGCCTTCCTCAGCCATCTTCAGCTCTCGCTGCCTTCGCCGGGACGGCCAGACACCCTGAGGCCGGTAGATCATCATGATCACCAGCAGCGCGCCCAGATACATGTACCGGTCGGACGGGTCCACCCAGTCCTTCAGCGCCTCCGGCAGCCACACCAGGATCGCCGTACCGATCAGCACACCCGGGATCGAACCCATACCGCCGAAGATGACGTACGCCAGGATCAGGATCGACTGGAGAAGCGGGAAGACCTCCGGGTTGATGTACCCGTACTTACTCGTGAAGATCACACCCGCGACGCCCGAGGTCGACGCACCGATCGCGAACGCCATCAGCTTGAACTGCACCGTGTTGACGCCGTTCGCCGCCGCCGCGATCTCGTCCTCACGGATCGCCGTCCACGCACGTCCCACCCTCGAGTGCTCGAGGCGCGAGAACAGAATGATCACCAGGACGATGAAGAAGACCAGCAGGTACCAGTAAGGCAGCGGCTTGATCGACCACTTGTACTCGAAGCCCGCGAAGTCGATGGAGAAGTCCGGGATCAGCCGGGCACCCTGCGGACCGCCCGTGAGCCCGTCCGCGTTCTTCGCCACCAGGTAGATGATCTCGTGGAAACCGAGCGTCACGATCGCCAGGTAGTCACCCCGGAGCCGAAGCGTCGGAGCACCCAGCAGCAGACCACAGATCAGACACGTGATCACCGCGACGGGGATGACCCAGAAGTTGTTCAGCACGACCGGAGGCTCGATCGGAAGCCGGCCCGTCCAGTACGCCGTCGAGTAGGCACCCACGGCGAAGAAGGCGAAGAAGCCCAGGTCCAGCAGACCCGCCCAGCCGATCACCACGTTGAGGCCGATCGCCAGCAGCGCGAAGATCGCGATCTGGTCCACCAGCACCGTCTGCCAGGTCCGCGTCAGACCCGACGGAATGACCAGGACCAGGATCAGCAGGACGGCGATGCCACCCAGCTTCACCCGCTTGTCGGTCCGCAGCCGCTCCCGCAGCGTGCCCACCGGGCCACCGGAGACAGCCGAACCGGCCGACTCCTTGGCCTTCGTGACCGCGCCCTTGATCGGCGCCGCCGCGAACTCCCGCAGCGCCCACACACCGACCGTAAGACCCAGGCACACCCACAGGTTGGGACCCGTGAACGTGTTCTCGATCGAGAAGAAGATGTCACGCGTGTTGCCCTGCTCGCCCGTCACCAGGGCCAGCAGCACACCCAGGGCGATCATCGCCCACAGCCGGGAGAAACGCTCCGACTGGTACCACGCCGTACGGCGCAGCTTCGACGCCGCAGACGGCGTCAGGTTCTTCGAGGTGTCGACCGTACTCATGCCGCCCTCCCCACTCGCTCACCGAGGATGCCCATCGGGCGGAACATCAGCACAAGGATCAGCACGACCATGGCCGAGACGCTGCGCCACTCGTCACCGAGCAGCGGCACCGTCATCGTCTCCACGATGCCGATCAGAATGCCGCCGAACATCGCACCGCGGATGTTGCCGATGCCGCCGACGACGGCCGCGGCGAACGCGGTGATACCGGGTATGAAGCCCATCGTGTACGACACCTGGTTCAGGTTGGCGAACAGGAAGCCCGCCACACCGCCCAGCACACCGCCGATGATGAAGGTGCGGGAGATGACCTTGTCGATGTCGACGCCCATGAGGCCGGCGACCTCGGCGTCCTGGGCGACCGCGCGGATGCCCTTGCCGAGCTTCGTGCGGGTCACCAGCAGGTCCAGCGCGATCATCATGACCACGGCCGTCGCGAACTGGAGCATCTGAGTGATGTTCACACCGGCGCCGAACAGCGAGAACACGGTGTGGTTGTCGTACATGTCCGGCAGCGGCAGCGGGTCACGCCCGAACAGCTTGCCGGCCAGGTTGTACAGGAAGAACGAGGCGCCGATCGCGGTGATCAGGAAGATCAGCCGCGGCGCGCCACGTCTGCGTAGTGGTCGGTACGCGACCTTCTCCAGGCCGTACGCAGTGACGCCGCCGAACAGCGCCGACCCCGCCATGGCGAGAGCGACAAAGCCGATGGACGCAAGAGCGGACGGGTTGTCCCCCGGACTGACCAGCTGAAGGACGATGAGGCTGCCGTAGGCGCCGAGCATGAAGACCTCGCTGTGCGCGAAGTTGATCAGCTGCAGCACGCCGTAGACAAGGGTGTAGCCGATGGCGATGACGGCGTACAGCGAGCCGAGCATCACCCCTAGGACGAGGTAGTCCCAGAATTCCTGAAGGGACATGGAGCAGACTTCCTTGTGGGAGCTGAGCGGGCGGCGGCGCTCGTGGCGACGAGGGCGGCCCGCGGGCGAATCATTCGAAACAGTGGGAGCACCGGTCGGGAACCGACCGCCCCACTTCGCGGACGGGGGCCGGGAGAACTACCGCCTCCCGGCCCCCAGTCGCATGGCATCAGCCACTAAGCCCCAGCGTCAGCCGGCCAGCTCGTTGATGTTGCCCTGGTACCCGATCTTGCCGCCCTTGACCTGGTACAGGTAGACGTCGGTGCCCTTGAACTCACCGTTCTCACCGAAGGAGAAGGTCTTCGTCAGGCCCTTGTAGGAGGCCTTCGCCAGCGCGTCACGCAGAGCCTCACGCTCGACGTCCGCACCTGCCTTCTTGACCTCGGCGATGATCATGTTGGCGATGTCGAACGCCTCTGCGGAGTACGTACCCGGCGCGCGGCCGAACTCCTTCTGGTAGTCCTCGGCGAACTTCTTCGTGCCCGCCTCGACGGTGGCGTCGGTGCACGGGCAGGTGAGGAACCAGTTCTCGGACGCGTCACCCGCGAGCTCGACGAACTTCATGTCGTTCGTACCGTCACCGGAGATCGCCGCGCCCTTGTAGCCGGCGTCCTTCAGCTTCTTCGCGAACGGAGCCGCATCCTGGTAGTAACCGGCGTAGATCAGCGCGTCGGCCTTGGAGTTGACGACGTCCTTCGCGGTCGCGGAGTAGTCCGGCGTCTTCTGCGGGACGGACTTCTTGACGACCTCGATACCGGCGTCCTTCAGACCCTTCTCAGCGACAGTCGCCAGGCCCACGCCGTAGTCGGTCTTGTCGTCGATCAGGTAGACCTTCTTCGCCTGCAGCTTCTTGGCGTAGTAGGTCGCCATGCCGGCGCCCTGCATGTTGTCGTTGGGGACACCGCGCAGGAAGCTGGTGAAGCCGTTCTCCTTGTCCGTCAGCAGCGGGTTGGTCGCGGACGGCGAGACCGTCACCAGACCGGACTCCGCGTACAGCGGCGACGACGTGTTCGTGGGACCGGAGAAGGCGGGGCCGACAACAGCGACGACGGACTCGTTCTCGAACTCGATGATTTTCTGCGCGGCGGCCGTGGCCTTGTCCGGCAGACCCTGGTCGTCACCGGCGACGTACTCAAGCTTGAAGTCGAGGTCGCCCTTGGCGTTGGCCTGGTCGATGGCCAGCTTCACGCCGTTCTGCATGTTCTCACCCAGCGCGACGTTGTCGCCGGAGAGCGGACCCTGGAAGGCGATCCTCACGACGCCGTCGCCGCTGCCTGAGTCGCTGCCGCACCCGGTCAGGGCCAGAGCACCCACGGCCAGCGGTATAGCCAGTTTGACGATGGTCTTGTTCAGCACTACGAACCCCTCGGAGCCGCGCGAACGATCTTGTCAGCGGGGGAAGTTGGCATCCCCTCACAGGACACCGCTTGTCCGTGCGGTGTGCGGGGAATGTAATCGGGCGTTCGGGCACACGGATAGGTGACCGGAAGATGTGTGATCGCCCTGTGACCTGAGTCATGCGCCGGAAACAGAACACTCCTTACCGGCGACCGGACATGTCAGCAGTGATCCACAAGTTCCCGACAAACGCGCACATGATCTTCACGACCACATTTCCGCCAACCCCGCCAACGCTCTGAACTGCGACGTTCTCCCGGACCCTGGCCACACGACCTGACCGGAACATGCCCCCGCCGGGCCCCTCCCACACACCGCACACAGCACCTCCGTCTCACCGGACAGCGCCTCTCCGCCGGGTCGCGTCACCGTAGCGCGCGACCGCCCGCCGCGCGGCCGAATCGAAAACGACCTTCACAACTTCCCCCACAACAGCGGCGGACCCCCGGTCACCAAGTGACC
>NZ_JBSGZJ010000214.1:0-11792 GCF_053610925.1 Streptomyces sp. NPDC054847
GTCTCCCACGGCCGCCAGGCCGTAGGGAGAACTCGAGGCGCCGGCGCCCGGGGGCAGCGCGACCACACCCGCCAGGCGGTCGCGGAGCGCGCCCGCGCGGCGGCGGGCGTCGCGGACCGACAGGGGGACGGGGGACCAGCCCGCCAGGCGGGCCAGCGTCACCACCGGTGGGCGGACCGGCGAGTCGGCCATCACCGTGGCCGGATCGCCGACGACCGGCGCGGCCCCGGGTGCCGGCAGGAGCACCACCCGGTCCGCGTACTGGACGACCCGTTCCAAGCGGTGTTCCGCCATCAGCACCGTCGTGCCCAGGTCGTGGACGAGGCGTTGCAGCACCGCGAGGACCTCTTCCGCCGCCGCCGGGTCCAGCGCCGACGTCGGCTCGTCGAGCACGAGGACCTTCGGGTGCGTGGTCAGCACCGAGCCGATCGCCACACGCTGCTGCTGGCCGCCGGACAGCGTCGCGATGGGCCGGTCACGCAACTCCACCAGACCCAGCAGGTCGAGCGTCTCCTCGACCCGCCGCCGCATCACGCCGGGGGCGAGGCCCAACGACTCCATGCCGTACGCGAGTTCGTCCTCGACCGTGTCGGTGACGAAATGGGCGAGCGGGTCCTGGCCCACCGTGCCGACCACGTCCGCGAGCTCGCGCGGCTTGTGGGTGCGGGTGTCCCTGCCACAGACGGTGACCCGGCCGCGCAGCGTCCCGCCCGTGAAGTGCGGGACGAGGCCGGACACCGCGCCGAGCAGGGTCGACTTGCCCACGCCGGACGGGCCGACGAGCAGGACCAGTTCACCTTCCGGGACGGTGAGGTCGATGTTCTCCAGCGTCGGCGCGGCAGCGCCCTCGTACGTCACGGAGACGTTCTCGAAGCGGATCACCGGGACGACTCCTTGGCTCCTACGGGGACCGGCGCCACGAACGCCGGAAGCAGACCGATCAGCACGGACAGCGCGGGCCACAGCGGCAGTTCTGGTGCCGTCAGCGGTACGACGCCGGGGTGCAGCGCCTCGCTCCCCGGTACGGTCGCCGCCCGGATCATCAGCGCGGCGACGGCCGCGCCGGAACCGGCCACCAGCCAGGACCGCGCACCCCACCGGTCAGGGCGGTAGCGGCTTCGGACCGAACGCCGGCCGCCCAGCCACAGGCCACCGGCGGCCGCGGCCAGCCCGGCGAGCAGCAGCGGTACGCCGTAGCGTGCGCCCTCCGCGGCGAGCAGCCCGTACGATCCGGCGCACACCCCGAGCAGCCCGCCGAGAGTGAGCGCCGTCGTGGTGTGCCGCACGGCGGGCGGCACCTGGGCGGTGCGGCCGTACCCGCGGGCGTCCATGGACGCGGCGACCGCGACGGACCGCTCCAGCGCGCCCTCCAGGACCGGCAGCCCGATCTGGGCGACGGCCCGCACCCCGCCGGTCGGGCGGCCCCGCAGGCGGCGGGCGGTGCGCAGCCTGAGGACGTCCGCGACCATGTTCGGCGCGAACGTCATCGCGACGACGACCGCGACGCCGGCCTCGTACAGCGCGCCCGGCAGCGACTTGAGAAGCCGTGCGGGGTTGGCGAGGGCGTTGGCGGCGCCGACGCAGATGAGCAGGGTCGCCAGTTTCGCGCCGTCGTACAGCGCGAACACGATCTGCTCGGCGAACACCCGTCCGCCGATCCGCACGCCGTCCGCCCAGCCGGGCATCGGCACCTCGGGGAGCGTGAACAGCACGTGCGTGCCGGCGATGGGGGAGCCGAGGGCGACGGAGAAGAGGACGCGTACGCCGATGACGAGCAGCCCGAGCTTGGCGAAGGCGCCGTAGGAGCGGGCCCACGGCGCGTCGGTACGGCGCGCGGCCACGACGTAGCCGGCGACGCCGACGAGCAGCCCGAGGATGAGGGGGTTCGTCGTCCGCGAGGCGGCGACGGCCAGCCCGAGCGCCCACAGCCACCAGGCGCCGGCATGCAGGGCGTTGCTCCGGCTCGCGACGGGGGCGCGGAGCGCGCGGAGCGCGTTGACCAGGGGGTGCGTTCCGTGGCCGGGACCGTGTGGTGCGACGGCCCCGTGCGCTGCGGGCCGGGCCGGGGCCTGACCGGGCGCGTTGGGTGCGGCGGTCCCGTGCGGTATGCCGGGGTCCTGCCCCGGACCCCGCGCCTCAATCGCCGGCGGGGCTTGATGTGCCCCGGTGTCCGCGTCGGCGCGACGCGTCGGCGGGGCTGGGTGTGCCGGGTCGTCGGCGTGCGGCTGGGGTGCGGGGCCGTTGGGTGCGGCGGTCCCGTGCGGTGCGCCGGGGCGCTGCCCCGCACCCCGCGCCTCAATCGACGGCGGGGCTTGATGTGCCGGGTCGTTCGGTTGGGCGTGCGGCGTGGGGCCGTTGGGTGCGGCGGTCCCGTGCGGTGCGCCGGGGTCCTGGCCCGGGCCCCGGGCCTCAATCGGCGGCGGGGCCGGATGCGCCCCGTCGGGGCGGGCCGTCATCGGTTGGTGCGGCGGGAGCGCCACACCGCCGCTCCGGCCAGGGTCAGGACCGCCGCGATGCCCGCGTACACACCCACCGACGGGCCGTCGTCCCCGGCCGGTTCCTTCGTCGTCACCACGGCCGTGCTCGAGCCCGTGCCGGGCGCCGGCGGGTCGGCCGGCAGGGCCCGGTCGCCGCAGTCGGAGGCCGGGTAGCCCGAGATCCCGCACAGCAGCGCCTCGCTGTTGTAGCGCAGCGGCTTCGCCACCTGTGCCAGTGCCTCCGCCGTCGTCGCGGCCGGGGCGACCCGCGCGCACGCCGTGCGCTGCGCGGGCGGCGTCTCGCCCTGTGGGGCGTCCGACGCCGTGCCGAAGTCGATGACGAGGGCGAGCCGCTTCGTGCCGTCCTTCGCGGGTGTTCCCGCGCAGATCGTGGCGAAGTCGGGCGCCGTGCGCGGGGTCGCCGCGTCCCCGCTGTCCTCGCTGACGGAGAAGCGGAAGCCGTTCACGGACCCGTCGGCCGGGCGGGCGGTCGCCGGGCCCTCCGTGGCGTACGTCCACTCGCCGCCGCTGCTCTTCCAGAACGACCAGTAGCGGTAGCCCGCGGCCTGTGCGGGAGCCGCGACGGCCACCGTGAGCAGGGCGCACAGGCCGAGAAGGGCGAGGAAGCGGGCGCGCATCAGCTCTGGTTCTTCCTGCGGCCGCTGAACAGGAATCCGACACCGACGGCCGCGACGAAGAACACGCCCACGATCCACCAGGTCGAGGAGGACGAATCGGAGGAGTCGGAGGAGTCCTCGCTCTTCGCGGAGGCGGACGGCGAGGCGGCCGCCTGCGGGGCGGGACCGGTCGCGTTCAGGGCCGCGACCAGGTCCTGGCCGCCGAAGGACTTCGGGTCGGCGCCGGCCGCGCGGGCGGCGAAGATCAGCTGGGCGTAGGCGGCGGGGCCGTTCTGCTTCGCCCAGGCCGCCGAGTTCTGCTGAAGCCACGACAGCGGCTTCTTCGCCTGCTCGGCCATGCCCTGCGCGGACAGCGCGACGACCGCGTCGGCGGTGTTGCCGAAGTCCGGCGCGGGCGAGGAGTCGTCGGCGCCGGGCATCGGCGGGGTGTCGAAGTGGCCCTTCTTAGCCAGCCCGTTCGCGAGGTACGCCGCGCCGTTGTGCGCCGCGCCCTTGATGTCGGTGGCCTTCTCGCAGGCCGTGCCCTTGGCGTCCTCGGTGCCGGCGCCGGTCGCCGCCAGGCCCTTGCCGTGGGCTGCGAGCACGGCCGCCGCGGTGGAGTCGGCGACGATGCCGGGGGACGCGACCTGGTAGACGAACGCGCCGCCGTCCTCGCCGCCGCAGGGCTTCGCGAACGTCAGCAGCGCGTCGTAAGGGGTCTTGCCGCCCTTGGACTTCGCGGCGGCGGGCTGCTCGCCGGCCGCGGCGAGCGCGCCGATGACGACGGACGTCGAGTTGGCGTCGCTCGCGCCGCCCGGGTTGTAGCCCCAGCCGCCGTCCTCGTTCTGCACGGACTTCAGCCAGCCGACGGTCTTGTCGACCACGGCGTCCTGCCCGCCGAGCGCGGCGAGCGCCTGCACGGCCGCCGCACTGGCGTTGGTGTCGAGCGGCAGCTTCGCGTCGCAGTCCTTCGCGGTGTCGGCGCGGTACGAGGGGAAGCCGCCGCCCGCGCACTGCTGCCCGGTCAGGAAGGCGACCGCCGCGTCGGCGGGCCTCACGCCGGTGGTGTCCTGGGCGAGGAGGGCGAGCGACTGCCGCCACACACCGTCGTAGGTCGGGTCGCCCTTGCCGTAGAGCCCGGCGGGCAGTTCCGCGGACGGGGTGGGCGAGGGGGCCGCGAAGGCGGCGGGTGCGGCGGACAGGCCGAGCACGGCGGAGGCGACGAGCGCGGCTGCGCCGCGGCGAACGGTGGTCATGGCGGGCGGTGCCTCTCCTGCGGTACTCCCGGCGGGATCCGGGCACGGGCACGCTCAGGCACCTGGGCTCCGGCTCCGTATGCCTCGACGGTGCCGGTCACCGGCGGGCTGCCGGTGACACGAGCCGGTCACGACCTCGTACGGGGCATTCCGACTTGCCACCTCGGACGGCGGCTCACGGTTGCGGGTCAGCGCCGGATTTCCACCGGCTTCCCCCCGTACGGGTAATGATGACGACGGCGCCACTCTACCGGCCGGTCGCGTACCCGGACGTGGGGCGCCCGTCACACCGCCTCGTCGCCGACGCGATCGACCTGGCCCTCGCCGACCTCCGGTCCCTCCAGCCTGTCCACCGGGCCGGCTCCCCCGACGTGGAGCGCCCGTCACACCGCCACGTACCGGGCCGGCTCCCCGCCCGCCGCGACCTCAGCGCGGCCGAGCTTCACCAGCCGCCGCAGATGCGCCTCCGCCTCGGAGACGGCGATGTTGCGGGAGCCGTACGGGATCTGCCCCCAGGGCCTGTTCCACTCCATCCGCTCGGCGACCTGCCAGGCCGTGAGCGGCGTGGCCAACAGCGTCAGCAGTCCGGTGAGCCGCTGCTCGTGGTGGACGAGCAGTTCACGTACCCGGTCCTGGGCGCCGGTGAAGGCGTGCTGGTGGGCGGGGAGCACTTCGGCGGGGGCGAGCCGGCCGACGCGTTCCAGGGAGTCGAGGTAGTCGCCCAGGGGGTCGGTGACGGTGGCGTCGTCGGGGTCCTCGTAGAGGCCGATGTGCGGGGTGATGCCGGGCAGGAGGTGGTCGCCGGAGAAGAGGCGGCCGTTGCCGGGACGGCCCGCCGGGTGGGCCTCCTCGAGGTGGAGGCAGACATGGCCGGGGGTGTGGCCGGGCGTCCATACGGCCCGCAGTCTGCGGCCCGCCAGGTCGAGCAGTTCGCCGGGGACGATCTCCCGGTCCGGCAGCGCCGGGCGCAGGCCGGGCAGCCCGCCCCGGCCGCCGGCGGCCCGCGCGGCTCTCAGGGGTGCGATGTGCGCCTCGGGCGCCCCGGCGCGGGCGAGTTTGCCGGTGAGGTAGTCGAGCCACAGCCCCGGTTCGGCCTCCCGGGTGCGGCGCACGACGGTGGCGTCCGCGGCGTGCATCGCGATCCACGCCCCGGACGCCTCGCGGACGCGGCCGGACAGCCCGTGGTGGTCGGGGTGGTGGTGGGTGACGACGACGCCGTGGATCTCGGCGGGCGAGGTGCCGCAGGCGGCCAGCCCCGCCGAGAGCGTGTCCCAGGCTGTCGGGTCGTCCCAGCCGGTGTCGACGAGGACCGGCCCACGGTCGGTGTCGAGGAGGTGGACCAGGGTGTGGCCGAGCGGGTTGTCCGGGATGGGGACACGCAGCGAGCGGACGCCGCCGCCGTGGTCGGTCACATGCCCAGCCGCTGCCCCGTCCGTCGACGCCATGCCCATTGCCCCCTGTAACTGGAACTGATATCAGTTCTGAAACTGTGTCAGATAGTGCGCCCCGGCGGGAGGCAGCAGTCATGACCGAGCTCGTGGAACACGGAGAACTGTTCATCGGCGGCGAGTTGACGGCCCCGCTCGGCACGGAAGTGATCGAGGTGATCTCCCCGCACACCGAACAGGTCCTCGGCCGCGTCCCGCACGCCTCACGCGCCGATGTGGACAGGGCGGTGGCCGCCGCGCGACGGGCCTTCGACGAAGGGCCCTGGCCGCGCACCACGCTCGCGGAGCGGATCGAGGTCGTCGGCCGGATCAAGGACGCCGTCGCCGTACGGCACGAGGAGATCGCCCGGTCCATCAGCGCGCAGAACGGCTCCCCCTACTCGTGGAGCGTCCTCGCCCAGGCGCTCGGCGCGATGATGGTGTGGGACTCGGCGATCTCCGTCGCCCGGGACTTCACGCACGAGGAGCGGCGCAGCGGCGTCCTCGGCCCGATCCTGGTGCGGCGCGAGCCGGTGGGTGTCGTCGCGGCCGTCGTGCCGTGGAACGTCCCGCAGTTCACCGCCGCCGCCAAGCTCGCCCCCGCGCTGCTCGCGGGCTGCACCGTCGTCCTCAAGCCGTCGCCGGAGACGCCCCTCGACTCGTACATCCTCGGCGAGATCGCGCGGGAGGCCGGACTGCCGGAGGGAGTCCTGTCGATCCTGCCCGCGGGCCGTGAGGTCAGCGAGTACCTGGTCGGGCACAAGGGCGTCGACAAGGTCTCCTTCACCGGTTCCGTCGAGGCCGGCCGCCGGGTGATGGAGGTCGCCTCGCGCAACCTCACCCGCGTCACCCTCGAACTCGGCGGCAAGTCGGCGGCCGTGATCCTGCCCGACGCCGACCTCGCCACCGCGGCCGCCGGGATCGTCCCGGCCGCCTGGATGAACAACGGCCAGGCCTGCGTGGCCCAGACCCGCATCCTCGCGCCGCGCAGCCGCTACGACGAGATCGCGGAGGCCTTCGCCGCCGCGGCCTCCGCGCTCGTCGTCGGCGACCCCCTCGACCCGGCCACCCAGGTCGGCCCGCTGGTCGCCGAGCGCCAGCAGCGGCGTTCCCTGGACTACATACGCGTCGGGCAGGAGGAGGGCGCCAAGATCCTGTGCGGGGGCGGCCGTCCGGCCGGACGGGACCGCGGCTGGTACGTGGAGCCGACCCTCTTCGGCGGCGTCGACAACTCCATGCGGATCGCCCGCGAGGAGATCTTCGGCCCGGTGATCTGCCTGCTGCCGTACGGCGACGAGGACGAGGCCGCCGCGATCGCGAACGACTCCGACTACGGCCTCAGCGGCAGCGTGTGGACGGCCGACGTCGAGCACGGCATCGACTTCGCACGGCGGGTACGGACCGGCACCTACAATGTCAACACCTTCAGTCTCGACATGCTCGGACCCTTCGGCGGCTGCAAGAACAGCGGCCTGGGCCGTGAGTTCGGCCCCGAGGGCTACGGCGAGTTCCTCGAGCACAAGATGATCCACCTGCCCGCCGGACACGGGAGCCACTGATGGGGGACCGCTGGCGCGTCGAGGTGGACCGCACCCTGTGCATCGGCTCCGGCATGTGCGTCGGCCACGCCCCGGACAGCTTCGACCTCGACGCGGCACGCCAGTCGCACGCGCGGGCCACCACGGCCGACGCCGACGAGAAGCTCCTCGCCGCCGCCGAGAACTGCCCGGTGGAAGCCATCACGCTCACCGCGGCGGACAGCGGCGAGCCCGTCTTCCCGCCGGAGGAGTAGCCGCTGCGCCCGGAGTTCCGCAGGACCCTAGTCCGTGCCGCGCCGGGCCTTCGGTGCCGCACGGCCCGGCGCCGCGTCGGGAGACGTCAGGTCGATCAGCCGGCAGACCGTCTCGATGTCGATCTTCACCTGGGCGATCGAGGCGCGCCCCGACAGCCAGGTGATCAGCGCCGAGTGCCAGGTGTGCTCGATGACACGGACGGCGGAGAGCTGCTCCGGCGTCGGGTGCTCGATCCCCATCGCGTCCAGGATGATCGCCGTCGTCTGCCGCGAGACGGTGTCCACCTCGGGGCTCACACTGCGGTCGGCGAAGGTCAGCGCCCGCACCATCGCGTCCGCGAGGTGCGGCTCGCGCTGGAGCGCCCGGAAGGCCCGCATCAGCGTCTCCGCGACCCGCTCGGAGGGGCTGTCCCCGCCCGGCGGGCGTTTGCGCAGCGTCGTGTGCATCTGCTGGAGCTGGTCCTGCATGGTCGCGACCAGCAGGTGGATCTTGGAGGGGAAGTAGCGGTACAGCGTGCCGAGCGCGACGCTCGAGGACTCGGCGACCTCCCGCATCTGCACCGCGTCGAACCCGCCACGGCTCGCGAGCCGGGCGCTCGCATGCAGGATGCGGCGGCGACGCGCCTCCTGCCGTTCGGTGAGGGGCGGCGTCGCGGGCGTCGTCGGCCTTCCTTGCGCTGTCATCGGTCCCCGTGTCCGTCCTTCGCCCGCCCGCCGTGGCGGGAATCACCTGATCCGCCGGTCACACCCGCGCTACCGCCCGGTAGATTCGAAGTTCCTTGAACCATCAACTCTGAAACTTGTTCTAGATTAGCGCGACCGATTAGGCTCCGCCGAAACGCAGTGAGAAGGGGGCCCCGGGTGACCGCAGAGGCCATAGAGGCCGGCCCCCGAGCGGGCACGTCAGGCACGTCCGGCAGCGATGACAGCCCGCTGCGCATCGCCCTCCTGACGTACAAGGGGAACCCGTTCTGCGGCGGCCAGGGCGTCTACGTACGCCACCTGTCGCGTGAACTCGCCCGTCTCGGCCACCGCGTCGAAGTGATCGGCGCCCAGCCCTACCCGGTCCTCGACGAGGGCGTGCCGCTCACCGAGCTGCCCAGCCTCGACCTGTACCGCAGCCCGGACCCGTTCCGCACGCCGGGCCGCGGCGAGTACCGGGACTGGATCGACGCACTCGAGGTCGCCACCATGTGGACCGGCGGCTTCCCGGAGCCGCTGACGTTCTCGCTCCGCGCCCGCCGCCACCTGCTGGCCCGGCGCGGCGAGTTCGACGTCGTCCACGACAACCAGACCCTCGGCTACGGCCTCCTCGGCGACATCGGCGCCCCGCTGGTCACGACGATCCACCATCCGATCACCGTCGACCGGCAGCTGGACCTTGACGCCGCGGAGAGCTGGCAGCGCCGCGCGTCCGTGCGCCGCTGGTACGGCTTCACCCGCATGCAGAAGCGCGTCGCCCGCCGGCTGCCCTCCGTGCTCACCGTCTCCGGCTCCTCGCAGCAGGAGATCGTCGACCACCTCGGCGTACGGCGCGACCGCGTCCACGTCGTCCACATCGGCGCCGACACCGACCTCTTCTCGCCGGACCCCTCCGTCGCCGAGGTCCCCGGCCGGATCGTCACCACCTCCAGCGCCGACGTCCCCCTCAAGGGGCTCGTCCACCTCGTCGAGGCGCTCGCCAAGCTCCGCACCGAGAACCCGGACGCCCACCTCGTCGTCGTCGGCAAGCGCGCCGAGGACGGCCCGGTGGCGCAGCTCATCGAGCGCTACGGCCTCGACGACGCCGTCCGGTTCGTCAAGGGCATCACCGACGCCGAGCTGGTCGACCTGGTGCGCAGCGCCCAGATCGCCTGCGTGCCGTCGCTGTACGAGGGCTTCTCCCTGCCCGCCGCGGAGGCCATGGCCACCGGCACACCGCTCGTCGCCACCACCGGCGGCGCGATCCCCGAGGTCGCCGGCCCCAACGGCGAGACCTGCCTGGCCGTGCCGCCCGGCGACGCGGACGCCTTGGCCGCCGCCCTGCGCCGGCTCCTCGGCGATCCGGACCTGCGGGCCCGGCTCGGCGACGCCGGACGGGCCAGGGTGCTGGCCCGCTTCACCTGGAAGCAGGCCGCGATCGGCACCGCGGAACGCTACCGCGAGGCGATCGCCGTATCGTCCGCCGCTTCCGTACGCACCCACTGACCCCAGCTCCACCAGGAAGACCCGAGCTCCGCCCCCAGGAAGGCAGACCCCCCGTGCTGACCGTCGACTTCTCCCGCTTTCCGCTCGCCCCGGGCGACCGAGTGCTCGATCTGGGCTGCGGCGCAGGCCGGCACGCGTTCGAGTGCTACCGGCGCGGAGCGCAGGTCGTTGCCCTCGACCAGAACGGCGAGGAGATCCGCGAGGTCGCCAAGTGGTTCGCCGCGATGAAGGAGGCCGGAGAGGCCCCCGCCGGCGCGACGGCCACCGCCATGGAGGGCGACGCCCTCAACCTGCCCTTCCCCGACGAGTCGTTCGACATCGTCATCATCTCCGAGGTGATGGAGCACATCCCCGACGACAAGGGAGTGCTCGCGGAGATGGTCCGCGTCCTGCGGCCCGGCGGCCGCATCGCGGTCACCGTGCCGCGCTACGGCCCCGAGAAGGTCTGCTGGGCGCTCAGCGACGCCTACCACGAGGTCGAGGGCGGCCACATCCGCATCTACAAGGCCGACGAACTGCTCGCCAAGATGAAGCAGGCGGGCCTGCGGCCGTACGGCACCCACCACGCCCACGCGCTGCACTCGCCGTACTGGTGGCTCAAGTGCGCCTTCGGCGTCGACAACGACAAGGCGCTGCCGGTGAAGGCGTACCACAAGCTCCTTGTCTGGGACATCATGAAGAAGCCGCTGGCCACGCGCGTCGCCGAGCAGGCGCTGAACCCGCTCATCGGCAAGAGCTTCGTGGCGTACGCGACCAAGCCGCACCTTCCCGTGGACGCCGCCAAGTGACGTTGCCAGGACGTACCGAACACCTTGTCCTGCCCGGGGTCCTGAGCGCGGAGGAGGCCGTGGAGACCGTCGCGGGGATCCTCGCCGTGCAGCGCCCCGACGGCGCGATCCCCTGGTTCCGCGGCCACCACCTCGACCCGTGGGACCACACGGAGGCCGCCATGGCGCTCGACGCGGCGGGCGAGCACGACGCCGCCGCCCGCGCGTACGAGTGGCTCGCCCGGCACCAGAACGACGACGGCTCCTGGTACGCCGCCTACCACGACGGCGACCCGGCCGCCGTCACGGACCACGGCCGCGAGAGCAACTTCTGCGCCTACATCGCGGTCGGCGTGTGGCACCACTACCTCGCCACCGGCGACGAGGCCTTCCTCGACCGGATGTGGCCGGTGGTGTACGCGGCCGTCGAGTTCGTCCTCGGGCTCCAGCAGCCCGGCGGCCAGATCGGCTGGAAGCGCGAGCCGGACGGGACGGCGGTCAACGACGCCCTCCTGACCGGCAGTTCCTCCATCCACCACGCGCTGCGCTGCGCGCTCGCCGTCGCGGAGGAACGCGAGGAACCCCAGCCCGACTGGGAACTCGCGGCCGGCGCGCTCGCCCACGCCGTCCGCCACCACCCCGAGCGGTTCCTCGACAAGGACCGCTACTCGATGGACTGGTACTACCCCGTCCTCGGCGGGGCGGTGACCGGCGACGAGGCCAAGGCCCGCATCGAGTCCCGGTGGGACGACTTCGTCGTGCCCGGCCTCGGCGTGCGGTGCGTCCTGCCGAACCCGTGGGTCACCGGCGGCGAGAGCTGCGAACTGGCGCTCGCGCTGTGGGCGGTGGGCGAGTCCGACCGCGCCCTGGAGATCCTCCAGTCCATCCAGCACCTCCGTGCGGAGGGCGGCCTGTACTGGACCGGCTACGTCTTCGAGGGCGAGCGCGCGATATGGCCCGAGGAACAGACGACATGGACGGCGGGCTCGCTGCTGCTCGCCGTGGCGGCGCTCGGTGGTGACGAGGCGACGACGGCGGTGTTCGGCGGGGAGCGCCTGCCGGTGGGGCTGGCGCCGGACTGCTGCGAGGTGGGCTGAACGGGGCGTGGCCGCTGCGCGGGGCTTGTTCCCCTACCCGCCCCTTCCCGAAACCGGGGCAAGCCCCGGCCCCCGTACCGCGCTCCGCGCGGTGCCCTCAATCTCCCCCTACGGCCTGGCGGCCGTGGGAGGTGCCCCCAGGCGGGCTCAAGTTGCCTGGCAACTTGAGCCT
>NZ_JBSGZJ010000215.1:0-11752 GCF_053610925.1 Streptomyces sp. NPDC054847
GACCGCGTCGAGCGGTCCGGGGCCTTCGTCGTGCCGGCTGCGGGCACCTCAGGACGTGCAGGTACTGCCGTTCTGCGGGACCTTGCCCGCGAGCAGATAGGCGTCCACGGCCTCCGTCACGCACGTCCCGCTTCCGTAGGCGCCGTGGCCCTCACCCTTGTTGGTGAGCAGTACGCCGACGCCCTTGCCGAGCTCGTCGGCCATCTTCTTCGCACCCTCGTACGGGGTCGCCGGGTCGCCCGTCGTACCGATCACCAGGACGGGCGCCGCGCCCTCGGCGGAGACCTCCGGCGTCTCCCACTCGCCGGGCACCGGCCACTCGGCGCACCAGCCGGCCAGGTCCCACGCCAGATACGGGCCGAAGACCGGGGACACGTCGGTGAACTCGGCGAGATGACGCGAACGCACCTCGGCGGGCAGCACCCGGCCCTTGGCGTCGGCGCACGAAATGGCGCGCTGCGCATGGCTCTGAGTGCCGTAACGGCCGCTCGCGTCACGGTCGTTGTACGAGTCGGCCATCAGCAGCAGCCCCGTGCCGTCGCCCTGCTCCGCCGCGTCCAGAGCCTGGGTCAGGTACTTCCAGCTGCTCTGCGAGTACAGCGGCTGGATGATCCCGGTCAGCGCGAGGCTCTCGGTGAGCCGTCGCCCGTCGGCCGCGGGTATCGGCTTGCGGTCGAGCTGCCGCAGCAGTTTCACGACGCGTCCGGTGCCTTCTTCCGCGCTGACGCCCCGGCTCTTGAAGTAGTTCTCCAGCGCGCGCTGGAATCCGCGTGCCTGGTTGCGCGAGTGCCCGGCGTAGTCGGCGGACGGGTCGACCACGGCGTCGAGGACCAGCCGCCCGACGTTCTTCGGGTACAGGTGGGCGTAGACGCCGCCCAGCTCGGTGCCGTAGGAGAAGCCCAGATAGTGGAGCTTGTCGTCGCCGAGGACGTGGCGTATCAGGTCCATGTCGCGTGCGGCGTTCGCCGTGCCGACGTGCGGGACGACCCGGCCGGACCGCTCGGCGCAGCCTTTGCCGAAGGCCGCCGCGTCGGCCATGTAGGTCTTCTCCTCCGCCGCGGTGTCCGGAGTGGCGTCCAGGCCCAGCGACCTCGCCGTCTCCTTGTCGCCACGGCACACCACCGCGGAGCTCTCCGCCACACCACGCGGGTCGAAGCCGACCAGGTCGTAGCGGCTGTGCAGGCTGCCGTAGCTCTCGGCCGCCTGCGGCAGTGCCGCCACGCCGGAGCCGCCGGGGCCGCCGAAGTTGAAGAGCAGCGAGCCGATGCGCTTCTCGGGGTCCTTGGCCTTGGAACGGATCAGCGCGATGCCGATGGTCTCCCCGGCCGGGTCGCCGTAGTCCAGCGGGGCCTCGACCGTGGCGCACTGCCACTGGCCGCCGGGCGCCTGCGCGGAGCTGCCGTACGCCTTGGTCGGGGCCTCGCAGCGCTTCCAGTCGGGCTTCTGCCCGGTCAGCACGGCCGGCAGGGCGGAATCACCGGCAGGGCTCGCCGCAGGGGAGGAGCCGGCGGAGGACGGGGATTCGCCGTTGCGCGCGTCGCCGGTCCCGTCGCTCCCGTCCCCGCTGCATCCGGCCGCGCCGGCCGCCACGAGGATCGTCGCCGTTGCCAGGGCCACCGCTCGCACCCGATGTCTCATCCCACACATCCCAACGGTCGTCGAAGACAGTTTCGACATCCTAGGCAGGGCACGCGCCGGCACTACCTGCACACCGTGCCGTCGGAGGGGACCCGGCCGTTCAGCAGGTAGCCGTTCACGGCGTTCTTGACGCAGGGGCTGCTGCCGTACGAACCGTGCCCCTCGCCCTCGTAGGTGACCTGGACCGCGACGCCCTTGCCCAGCGCCTGAGCCATCGCCTTCGTGCCCTTGTAGGGGGTCGCCGGGTCGCCGGTGTTGCCGACCACCACGATGGGCGGCGCGCCCGGCGCCGAGACGTCCGGGTGGTCCCAGGTGCCCGGTACGGGCCACTTGCTGCAGCTCGCCTGCCCCCAGGCGAGGTACTCGCCGAAGACCGGGGAGGCCTTGCGGAACTCGGGCACCATGGCCTTCGCCTGGTCGACGGTGTAGCGGGCCTTGGTGTCGACACAGCCGATGGCCGTGCCCGCCGCCTGGATGTTGCTGTAGGTGCCGTTCTCGGAGCGTCCGTTCAGCGCGTCGGAGAACGCCATCAGCAGAGCCCCGTTGCCGCCGTCCGCCTCGTCGAGGCCCTCCTCCAGGAGCTTCCAGTACTCCTTGGAGTAGAGCGTCTGGATGATGCCGTTCGCCGCCTGCCCCTCGGTGAGCATCCGCTCCCCGATCCCCCGGATCGGCTTCTTGTCGAGCCGGTCCAGCAGATTGATGATCCAGTCCTGGATCTCCTGCACGGACGAGCCGGGGAGCCGGCACGCGTCACCGCGGTCCAGGCAGTCCTCCGCGAAGTTGGTGAGGGCCTGCTGAAAGCCCCTGACCTGCCCGAGCGCGCTCTGGACGGTGTCCAGCGTCGGGTCGACGACGGCGTCGAAGACGGCCCGGCCGATGTTCTTCGGGTACAGGTGGGCGTAGACGCCGCCCAGCTCGGTGCCGTACGAGATGCCGAAGTAGTGGAGCTTGTCGTCGCCGAGGACCTGGCGCATCAGGTCCAGGTCCCGTGCGGCGTTGGCGGTGCCGACGTACGGGAGTTCGTCACCGGAGTTCTCCTCGCAGGCCTTGGTGAAGTCCTCGATGCCTTCCAGGAAGGTCTTCTCCTCGGCCACGTCGTCGGGCGTCGGGTCCTCTGCCGCGTACTCGTCCATCTCCCTGTCGTCGAGGCACTCCACGGGAACACTGCGGCCGACTCCCCGCGGATCGAAGCTCACCAGGTCGTAGCGGGCCCGGAGACCCTCGTAGTCGGAGGTGAGCGACGGCAGGGTGTGCACCCCGGAGGCGCCCGGTCCGCCGAAGTTGAAGACGAGGGAGCCGATGCGGTTCGCGGTGTCACGGGCCCGGGCACGGATCAGGGCCAGCTCGATCGTCTCGCCGTCCGGTTTCGCGTAGTCCAGCGGGACGTCAATGAAGGAGCACTCCCACTTCGTCCCGCCCGGCAGCGGCGACGGCGCCGGACCGCCGCCTTCCGCCTGCGAGGGTGCGGGGCAGGGCCGCCATTCCAGTCGCTGGGAGGCGAGGTCCTTCGGCCTGTCCTCGCCGTCGTTCCCCTCGTCGGAGCACCCGGCGGCGGCCAGCAATGCGGCTGTCACGGTGGCGGCGGCCGCGGCGCGCGCGGCGGAGGAAGTTATCGGCATGTCGCCATCGTGCGCCGCCACCGAGTACCCCGCACGGGCGAAGGTCCATGCGGGTGGAGGATGCCGCGCTACGCCGGACGGGTGACTTCCGGCGGGCCGGGGGCGGCCTGTCGGGCGAGCCCCCGGCCCGTCAGAGGGAGCCCTGGCGGGTGAGATGGGTGAAGGCGAACCAGCCCGGCAGGACCGGCAGCCACAGCGTCATCGTCCGGTACAGCAGCACCGCGGGCGCGGCGACGTCCCCCGGTACGCCCACCAGCACCAGACCGCCGAGCAGCGCGCCCTCGACGGCACCCACACCGCCAGGAGTCGGCGCCGCAGAGCCCAGTGCGTTCCCG
This sequence comes from Streptomyces sp. NPDC054847, assembly GCF_053610925.1. Classification (NCBI taxonomy): domain Bacteria; kingdom Bacillati; phylum Actinomycetota; class Actinomycetes; order Kitasatosporales; family Streptomycetaceae; genus Streptomyces; species Streptomyces sp. NPDC054847. The sequence continues at coordinate 3,593 of NZ_JBSGZJ010000215.1, forward strand.
GCGAGGAACACCACGGCGATGCTGGCGTAGCTCACCGGCTGGTGCCCGCCGTCGAACGCCCGGACCGACGCGTCCAGACAGAGCACGAACACACCCGTCAGCAGCAGCATCCCGCCGATGCCGGTGATCAGCTTCCCCGGCCTCTGCAGCACGTCCAGCATGCGCGGCACCACGCCCGCGAACAGCGACCGCAGCCGGGTCACGACGAACTTCCGCAGGAACGGGATCGCCGTCACCACCAGCACCAGCACGGCGACCGTCAGCAGCCCGGCGATCACCGTCCTGGACGGGGTGAGCGACGCCGTCTTCTCCGTGCCGGTCAGATAGCCGAAGGAGAGCAGCAGCATGATGTGCGCGCCGAGCCCGAACAGCTGCGAGGCGCCGACACTGGCCACGGCGAGCCCCGGCCGGACACCGGAGCGCTGCAGGAACCGGGTGTTCAGCGCCACGCCGCCGACCGCGGCAGGTGCGACGATCTTGACGAACGACCCGGCGACCTGCGCGAGCACCGTCCGCAGGAAGCCGACCCGCTCGGGGACGAATCCCAGCAGGCTCATCGCCGCCGCGAAGTAGCTCAGTACGGAGAACAGCAGGGCCGCCGCCACCCAGCCCCAGTGGGCGTTGGCGAAGACGGTGCCGAAGTCGATGCCGGCGATCTGCGACAGCAGGAAGTACGCGGCGACCGCGCCGGCGATGAAGCTGACGAGTGTCCGTGGCCTGATCCGCTCCAGACGGACGGGCTCCACAGGGGCCTGCGGCCTGATCAGCAGGACCTGCCGCCGGATCTGGGAGAGCAGGTCCTCCTCGCGCACCTCGTCCATGGCCTCGTCCATGGCGCGCTTGTCCGCCTGCTTCTCCGCGCGCTCCACCTTGCGGGCCGCCTTGCGGTCGTCCGCGGAGGGCCCCTCTGTACGGGCCCGCTTCGCCGCCTCCGACGCCTCCAGCACCGCATCCCGCTCGCGCTGGGCACGCTCGCGTGCCTGGTGGCGCAGGGTGGCCCTGGTCGAGCGGCTCAGGGCGATCGGCTGGAGGAGCGGCAGGCAGTCGGCGACCTTGTCGGGGCCGAGCACCTCGACCGCCGCGGCCACGGCCCGTTCGGCGCCCACCCGCAGGCCCAGGGTCGTCAGCAGCTGGGCGATGTCCATCCGGAGCACCATGTCGCCGGCGGCGATCTCTCCGCCGCGCAGATCCGTGATGATCACCTGGCCGTCCGGGTCGACCAGGATGGCGTCGCCGGCGAGCCGACGGTGGGCGATGCGGCGCGACTGGAGCGCCTTCACCTGGCGCCAGGCGCCGCGCACCACGTCGTCCGTGATCTCGTCGTCCGCCAGGGAGTCCAGGGAACGGCCCCCGGAGTGCTCGTACACGAGCATCACCGCGTCGGGACCGAGTTCCGACGTGGCGATCAGCTTGGGGGCATTGGCGCCGGCGGCGATCGCCGCGTACGCGAGCAGGGCCTCCTGCTCCAGCGCCTGACGCAGCGACTGGATGGAACGGCGGGTCGTGATCGAGCGCAGTGTCAGCCGGCGCCACACGCGGTAGAAGAAGCCCTGCGCCTGCTGTTCGCGGTCGACGACGGTGACGTCCAGCGGAGGGCCGTCCTCCAGCGACACCAGATACCGGCGGCCGCGGTCCTGGTCCGCGCTCTCCGGGGCGTCGTCCTCCGCACGCATGGCGGTCACCGGGCGGAACCCGACGTGACGCAGGCCGGCGAGCAGGTTCCGGCCGGTGGGGCGCACGTTCGGCGAGCCGACGGCATAGAGGGTGCCGTACGCGACGGTCCAGCCCAGCAGCACGGTCAGCAGCACCGAGAAGGGGGTGGTGTAGCCGGCGACGAGCATCGCGAAGGCGTCGAGCATCAGCACCATCCACAGGACCACGCGCCAGCGGGGTCTGCGGGCCATGCCCACCGCCGTCATATAGGCGATGACCGGCGCCAGGTATCCGTGCACCGGATCGGTCAGCTCGCCGCCGGTCTGCTGCTGGGTCAGCGCGTCCTGGAGCGAGCCGGGGGCGCTCTTGGCGACCCAGAGGTCGGTGGCGAGGGTGACTCCGTGGGCGAGGACCGCGGCGAGCACGCCGTCCGCGATCCGCAGACCGTCCCGCTTGATCAGCCGCTCGATGGCGAACGCCACCGGCACGAGCAGCACGGCGATGCTGGACACCAGGCCGGCGATCTTGACCAGCAGGTCGGGGGCCTGCCCGGTGCCCTTGTTGATGTCCTGCTCGAGGCCGCTCGTGGTGCCCTGCGCGAAGGCGGCGACGGCCAGCACGAGTGCGATGACCAGAATGCCGATCAGCAGCCGCATCAGGTCCGACGGGCGGTGCACACGGGCGGCGAGCAGCGGTTCGTCCCCGGAGACCTGGTCCGCGTGGGCCACCTCGGCCTCCGGTACCCCGGCCGCCGGCGTCTCCTTGCCGGGAACAGCCTTCTCCGGGTGCGGCTCGGAATCAGGGGTGCCTGCTGCCTTCGGCTGCACGCCCTGCTCCTTCGCCGTCTCTGTCTCTTCTTGATCTCGTATCACCAGTCACCGCCCGCACGATGGTGGCACGACCGGACGACAGAGGGGGGCATCAGGGTGCAATGCGGGGTCGCGAGGCGAGAACGGTACCCCTCTTTGCCTCCCATGTGCCGATTCTCCCTCTCCGCATCGCGGCCTTCTCGCCCAGGGCCGGTCCGGCCGTGCGTCTTCGGGCCGCGCCGCTGTCCCTCACGCCGCTCCCGGCCGGAGCGGTCCCCGTCGGGGGCGTCAGGGCCACTGCGTTGTCGGTGCCGTGCGGCAGGATGGGTCGGATGGACGAGCTGCCTGAGTACGCCGAGCGGGTTCTGGAGGTCGCCGAGCGCATCCCGCCCGGCCGGGTCATGACCTACGGGGACGTCGCGGAGTGGCTCGGCGACGGCGGACCCCGCCAGGTCGGCCGCGTCATGGCGCTGTACGGCGGCGCCGTGCCGTGGTGGCGGGTGGTGCGCTCCGACGGCGTCCTGCTCCCGGGCCACGAACTGCGCGCCCTGGAGCGGTACCGCGAGGAGGGGACCCCGTTGCGTGAAGCGTCCCGTGCCGCGGAAGGGCATGTGCCGCGCCTCGACATGAAACGCGCGCGATGGGACGGCGCCGGGGCGCACAGCGACGAAGCTCACATATGACAGCTTCCGCCAAGCGGCGACAGGGCGGGGACTCCGAGGACCGCACGGGGTACGGAACGGCTCCGCCGTCCGTACCCGGGCGCCTGGCGTAGCGTCTCCAGCGCGCGGCACGAACCGCACTCTCACCACCAGCACACCCACCAGGACCGGCGATCCACGTGAGCTCCTCCTCCACCACCGGGCATGTGCCGTACCCGCAGCAGGTACGGCAGGGGGTTCTCCCGCGCCCGCACGGGCGGGGCGGAAGGTTCCCGGGCGCGTACCGGCTGGTGCGAACCCCGCCGGGCCCCGTGACTCCCCCTCTCCTGGACGCAGCCCAGCGCGCTGTGGTTGACCATGGAACCGGACCGCTTCTCGTGCTCGCCGGACCGGGCACCGGCAAGACGACCACGCTCGTCGAGGCCGTCGCGGCCCGGATCGCGGCGGGCACGGACCCTTCTCGCATCCTTGTCCTCACCTTCAGCCGCAAAGCGGCGGTGGAACTGCGCGACCGGATGGCGCTGCGGCTCGGCGGCGCCCGCGGACCGCAGGCCACGACGTTCCACTCCTACTGCTACGCGCTCGTCCGCTCTCATCAGGACGCCGACCTGTTCGCCGAACCGCTGCGTCTGCTGTCGGGTCCGGAGCAGGACGTCACTGTGCGGGAACTCCTCGCCGGCCAGATCGGCCTGCCCGGCGTCCGCTGGCCCGACGAACTGCGGGCGTGCCTGACCACCCGCGGCTTCGCCGACGAGGTCCGTGCCGTGCTGGCCCGGAGCCGCGAGCTGGGCCTCGGCCCGGACTCCCTCGCCCGCTTCGCCGCCCGCATCGGCCGGCCCGACTGGAGCGCGGCCGCCTCGTTCCTCGCCGAATACCTGGACGTCCTCGACCTCCAGGGGGTGCTCGACTACGCGGAACTGGTGCACCGGGCCGTCCTGCTGGCCGAGGAGGTGGCGCTGCCCGCCTACGACGCGGTGTTCGTGGACGAGTACCAGGACACCGACCCGGCCCAGGTGCGGCTGCTGCGCGCGCTGGCGGGCGGCGGGCGGACACTCGTCGCCTTCGGCGACCCCGACCAGTCGATCTACGCGTTCCGCGGCGCGGACGTGAACGGCATCCTCGACTTCCCCGACGCCTTCCCCCGTGCCGACGGCACTCCCGCCGGCGTCGCCGTGCTGACCACGTCCCGGCGCAGTGGGGCCACCCTGCTGGCGGCGACCCGGCTGCTGACCCGCCGGATGCCGCTGACACGGCTGCCGGCCGGCAAGGTCCGCGCCCACCGCGAACTGGCGGCGGTCCGCGAGGGCGGCCGCGTCGAGGCGTACACCTATCCGACGGCCTCCACGGAGCTGGACAACATCGCGGACATCCTGCGCCGCGCACATCTCGAGGACGGCGTCCCCTGGCACGAGATGGCGGTGCTCGTCCGGGCGGGCGGCCGCACCATCCCCTCCATGCGGCGCGCCCTGACATCGGCGGGCGTACCCCTCGAGATCGACGGCGACGACGTGGCCCTGCGCCATGAACCGGCGGTGGCGCCGCTGCTGACCGCCCTGCGTACGGTCGCGACGGCGGCCGCGGGCCGCCCGGCGGACGCGCCGCCCACACCGGCGCCCGCGCCTGTCGCCGGGGGAGCGGGCGAGGAGCCCGGCGCCGATGGAGGGGCGGTCGAGAGCTCCGGGGATCCGGAGGAGGCAGGCGAGCGGGGCGATGCTAGTGACGGCGCGGCCGAGGTCTCCGGGATTCCGGAGGAGGCGGGCGAGGCGCGGGAGCCCGGTCCCGAGCCCGCCGTGTGGATCGACACCGAGACCGCGCTCACTCTCCTGACCTCGCCGCTCGGCGGCATGGACACCGCGGACCTGCGCCGTCTCGGCCGGGCGCTGCGGGACGAGGAGCGGGCCGGGGGCAACACGCTGCCGCCGCCGTCCGACCAGCTTCTCGCCCGCGCGCTGGCCGAGCCCGAGCGGCTTGTCGCCCACGATCCGGCGTACGCCCGAGGCGCCCAGCGGCTGGGCGCCCTGCTGCGCAAGGCGCGCGAACTCCTGGAGTGCGGAGGCACCGCGGAAGAGGCCCTGTGGCTGCTGTGGGACGGCACCCCATGGCCGCAGCGCCTGGAGCGTGCGGCGTTCCGCGGCGGCGCGGCCGGCCGGAACGCCGACCGTGATCTCGACGCCGTCTGCGCGCTCTTCGAGACGGCGGCGCGCGCGGAGAAACGCACCGGCGGCCGCGGCGCGCTCAACTTCATCGAGGAGCTCGAAGCACAGGACATCGCCGCCGACACCCTCTCCAAGCGGGAGGCCCGCCCGGAGGCCGTGCGGCTGATGACGGCGCACCGCTCCAAGGGCCTGGAGTGGAGCCTCGTCGTGGTCGCCGGTGTGCAGGAGGGCCTGTGGCCCGACCTCCGGCGCCGGGGCTCACTTCTGGAGGCCGACCGCATCGGACGGGACGGCCTCGCCGAGCCGCTCACCCCCGGCGCCCTGCTGGCGGAGGAGCGCAGGCTGTTCTACGTGGCGGCCACCCGCGCCCGTGACCGTCTCGTCGTCACCGCGGTCAAGGCCCCGGCCGACGACGGTGACCAGCCCTCCCGCTTCCTGGCGGAACTCGGCGTGGAGCCTCGTGATGTGACCGGCCGTCCGCGCCGTCCGCTGGCCGTCGCCCCGCTCGTCGCCGAACTGCGCGCCACCACCGTCGACCCGGACGCCTCCCCCCGGTTGCGGGAGGCCGCCGCCCGCCGGCTGGCCCGGCTCGCGGCGCTGACCGACGAGGAGGGACAGCCGCTGGTGCCTTCCGCGCACCCGTACCGCTGGTGGGGGCTGTACGACGCCACCCACAGCGCGAAGCCGCTGCGCGACCGGGACCAGCCCGTCACGCTCTCCGGCAGCGCACTCGACCAGCTGGCCAACAGCTGCGCGCTCCAGTGGTTCCTGGGCCGGGAGGTGAAGGCCGACGCGCCGGCGACCGCCGCCCAGGGCTTCGGCAACGTCGTGCACGTGCTCGCCGACGAGGTCGCCTCCGGCCGTACCCCCGCCGACCTCGCCGTTCTCATGGAGCGCCTCGACTCGGTGTGGGACGCGCTCGTCTTCGACGCCCCCTGGAAGTCGCAACAGGAGAAGGGACACGCGCGCGCCGCACTCGAGCGTTTCCTGCGCTGGCACGTGATGGACCGCGGCGGACGCCGCCCCGCCGCCACCGAGCACGACTTCGACGTCACGCTGGAGGCGGGCGGGTTCGAGGTGCGCATCCGGGGCTCCATGGACCGCGTCGAGCAGGACGAGCAGGGCCGCGCCTATGTCGTCGACTTCAAGACGGGCAAGCAGACGCCCACGAAGGACGAGGTCGCCCGCCATCCCCAGCTCGCGGTGTATCAGCTGGCCGTCCGCGAGGGCGCGGTCGACGAGGTCTTCGGCGGGAACCGCCCCGAGCCGGGCGGCGCCGAGCTCGTACAGCTGCGGCAGCCGGCCGCGAAGAAGGAGGGCGGCGACGCCCTGCCGAAGGTCCAGGCACAGGAGGCGCTCACCGGCGAATGGGTCGGGGACCTGCTCGCCACCGCGGCCGGCCGGGTCCTCGACGAGCGTTTCACGCCCTCCACCGGGCAGCACTGCGCCCATTGCGCGTTCCGCGCGTCGTGCAGCGCGCAGCCGGAGGGCCGCCAAATAGTGGAATGACCGGAGTTTTGTCATGCAGTGTCACATTTGCGCAGATCCAATGGACTTCCCGGCCATCGCGACACGTCGTGGCGGGCCCATCCGGATCTGCGAGGAGAGACAACATGACGGCCAAGCGGAAGTCCCTGGTGACGGCGGCGGTCTGTGCGAGTGCCGTCATCGTGCTGGCGGGCTGTTCCCAGGACGGTGACATCAAGGCCAAGGGAGCCTCCGGGGAGCGAAGAGGGCCTGCGGCCGTGACCAGCGGCGACGGCGAATCGCTGGAGGGCCTCGACGCCGGGCAGATCGCCGACAAGGCGGTCGCGGCCACCAGAGCCGCCAAGTCCCTGACCATGGCGGGCCGGACCGAGAAGGACGGCGAGCCGGTCTCCGTCGACCTCGCCCTCGACTCCGGCGACAAATGCAGCGGCCTGCTCGGCGTCAAGGGAGGCAGAGCGGAACTCCGCCAGGCGTCCGAGGTCATGTACCTCAAGGGCGACGAGCAGTTCTGGAGCGCCTCATTGCGCGAGCGTTCCTCCGAGTCGCCCGGGGTGGACAACGACGCCGTCGTGGAACTCATGCAGGGCCGGTGGGTCAAGATGCCCACCGGGACCGTCAAGGACCTGGACCGCGTCTGCGACCTCAAGGCGATGTTCGCGCAGATGGACGTGGACGAGGCGGACCGGAAGCAGATGACCAAGGGCCCGGACTCCGAGGTCGACGGCGTACCGACGGTGACCCTCGTGAAGAAGGAACAGGACAGGACGACGACGGTCCATGTCGCGAAGGAGGGCAAGCCCCATGTCCTCAAGATCGTCAAGGCCGGTGGCAACGAGACCGGCACCATCGTTCTCTCCCGCTACGACGAGCCGGTCGAGGTCGAGGCGCCGCCGGCCGGGGAAGTGGTCGACCTGGACAACCTGACCGGGGGCGCGGGCCTCGGCTTCGAGGCGGGCCCCACGCAGTCCGGCGACGGAAGCGGCACGGACGGGGAGTCGGACACGGGAGGGGACTCCGGCGTCGGAGCCGGCACGGACCCCGGTGAGAACCCGGAGGCGGACGGGGGCACCGGCTCCGCCGAGGGCTCCGGCTCGGACCAGGACACCGATACCGGCACCGGCGACGGACGGGGTTCCGGCGAAGGCTCCGACGGCGACGAGGGCACCGGCACGGAGTCCGGCGGGGACACCGGCTCCGGCGCGGGGACGGCCGCGGACGGTGACAGCGCGTCCTAGAGACCGGTACAGGCGGCCGGCTCCGGGGCTACGGCCCCGCGCTTGCGGGCTGCCGGGCTATGGGGCCCGCGCTTGCGCGCTGCCGGCTGCGGCACGGCGCCCGGCTCCCTCTGGCCGAGCCACTGCTGCGCGGCCTCGCGGGCCGGTCTGCCGTGGC
>NZ_JBSGZJ010000216.1:0-11638 GCF_053610925.1 Streptomyces sp. NPDC054847
GCGCGTTCCGGGGTCCGGGCGGAGCCCGGTTCGGGAAGGGGCGGGGTGGGGAACAGGCCCCGAGCAGCGGCCCGGCCGGCCGCGGCCCCACTCACCACCGCCCCACCCACCGCCTCCTCGCCCGCCTCCGCCGCACCCCACCCCCCGCGGCCTCGACACCGGAGACCACCCACCTCGTCGCCACCACCACCGCCCTCGCCGTCCGCCGCGCCCGCGTCGAGGCGCTCCGGCGGGTCGACCTGGCCGTCGCCCCCGGCGAGACAGTCGCCCTGATGGGGCGCAACGGCGCCGGCAAGTCGACCCTGCTCAACGCCCTCGTCGGCATGGTCGAGCCGACGGCGGGGACGGTCACGGTCGGCGGTCGCACCCCCCACCGCACGGACCCGCGCGAGCTGATCCGGCAGGTCGGGCTCGTACCGCAGGAGCCCCGCGACCTGCTCTACGCGGACACGGTGGCCGCCGAATGCGCGGCCGCCGACTCGGACGCGGACGCGGCCCCCGGCACCTGCCGGGCACTGGTCACCGAGCTGCTGCCGGGCGTGCCCGACGCGACGCACCCCCGTGACCTGTCGGAGGGACAGCGTCTGGCGCTCGCGCTGGCGATCGTGCTCACCGGCCGCCCTCCGCTGCTGCTCCTCGACGAGCCGACCCGTGGCCTGGACTACGCGGCGAAGGCCCGGCTGGTGGCCGTGCTGAAGGGTCTCGCCGAGGACGGGCACGCGATCGTCCTGGCGACCCATGACGTGGAGCTGGCCGCCGAACTGGCGCACCGGGTGGTGATCCTGGCGGGCGGCGAGGTGGTCGCGGACGGGCCGACGGCGGAGGTCGTGGTCTCCTCGCCCGCCTTCGCGCCGCAGGTCGCCAAGATCCTCGCGCCGCAGCCGTGGCTGACCGTCTCCCAGGTCGAGGCCGCCCTGAAGGGAGCCCCGTGAGCACCCCCGTCCCGCCCATGGCCGATGTCCCGCCCACGCCAAGGGGCACCCGTCCCGTCCGCCTCGGCCCCCGTTCGATCGCCGCGCTCGTCCTGATCAGCGCGATCGGCGTGGTCTTCTTCGGCTGGCCGCTGCTCGCCGGGGAGAACTCTGGGCTCGCGGCGCACTCGGGCGACGCGCCGTGGCTGTTCGGTGCGCTGCTCCCGCTCCTCGTCGCCGTCGTCGTCGCGACGATCGCCGACAGCGGCATGGACGCGAAGGCCGTGGCGATGCTCGGGGTGCTGGCCGCGGTCGGGGCGGCGCTGAGACCGCTCGGTGCGGGGACGGCCGGGCTGGAGCCGATGTTCTTCCTGATGGTGCTGAGCGGCCGGGTCCTCGGTCCCGGTTTCGGGTTCGTGCTCGGCGCCGTCACCATGTTCGCGTCCGCGCTGCTGACGGGCGGCGTAGGGCCGTGGATGCCGTTCCAGATGCTGTCCATGGGCTGGTTCACGATGGGCGCGGGCCTGCTGCCGGGTCCGGAGCGGCTGCGGGGGCGGGCGGAGCTGCTGATGCTCGCCGCGTACGGGGCGCTCGCGGCGTTCGCGTACGGCACGGTCATGAACCTGTACGGCTGGACGATCATCAGCGGCATGTCGTCCGGCATCTCGTTCCACGCCGGTGATCCGGTGCACGAGAACCTGGTCCGCTTCCTCGCGTACTGCGCGGCCACGTCCCTCGGCTGGGACCTCGGCCGAGCGCTGCTCACGGTGGTGCTGACGTTCACCCTCGGCGCGACGCTGCTCAAGGCGCTGCGGCGGGCGACACGGCGGGCGGCGTTCGAGGCGCGGGCCACGTTCGAGGCGCCGGGCGGCGACCCGCGCCCGTGAGCCGCCGGGGGCTCGGGCACGGCACCCGGAGCCGTACCGCAGCCCGACCCCGGCAGCCCGCGGCGCCGGACCCCGCGCCCCCGCGACCCGCCGCGGACCCGTCCTCAGATCCGCTGGATGATCGTGCCGGTCGCCTGCGCGCCGCCCGCGCACATGGCGATCAGCGCGAACTCCTTGTCCTGGCGTTCCAGTTCGTGGAGCGCCGTGGTGATGAGCCGGGCGCCCGTCGCCCCGACCGGGTGCCCGAGGGCTATGCCACCGCCGTTGACGTTGACCTTGTCGAGGTCCTGCTCGAACACCTGCGCCCAGCTGAGCACCACGGATGCGAACGCCTCGTTGATCTCGACGACGTCGATGTCCTTGAGCGACATGCCGGCCCTGCCCAGCACCGCCCGCGTCGCGTCGATCGGTCCGTCGAGGTGGTAGTGCGGGTCGGCGCCGACGAGTGCCTGCGCGACGATACGGGCCCGGGGCTTCAGCTTGAGCGCCCGCGCCATGCGCTTGGACGCCCACATGAGGGCGGCCGCGCCGTCGGAGATCTGTGACGAGTTCCCGGCCGTGTGGACGGCGGTCGGCATGACCGGTTTCAGACCCGCGAGCGCTTCCGCCGACGTGTCGCGCAGCCCTTCGTCCCGGTCGACGAGCCGCCACATCCCTTGTCCCGCGGCCTGTTCCTCCTCCGTGGTCGGCACCTGCACGGCGTACGTCTCGCGTTTGAAGCGCTCCTCGCTCCACGCGGTCGCGGCCCGCTGCTGGGACAGCAGTCCGAGGCGGTCCACGTCCTCCCGCGTCAGTCCGCGGCGGCGGGCGATGCGCTCTGCGGCCTCGAACTGGTTCGGGAGGTCGACGTTCCACTCGTCGGGGAACGGTTTGCCGGGGCCGTGCTTGGAGCCGCTGCCGAGCGGCACCCGCGACATCGCCTCGACGCCGCAGCTGATGCCGATGTCGATGACCCCGGCCGAGATCATGTTGGCGACCATGTGGCTCGCCTGCTGCGAAGACCCGCACTGGCAGTCGACGGTGGTGGCCGCCGTCTCGTAGGGCAGGCCGACGGTGAGCCAGGCGGTGCGCGCGGGGTTCATGGACTGCTCGCCGGCGTGGGTGACCGTGCCGCCGACGATCTGCTCGACGCAGTCGGCGTGGATGCCGGTGCGCGCGAGGAGTTCCCGGTAGGTCTCGCCCAGCAGGTAGGCGGGATGGAGGTTGGCGAGGAGGCCTCCCCGCTTGCCGATGGGCGTGCGTACGGCTTCGACGATGACGGGTTCCGCGGCCATGAGCTCGTCCTCTCCTCGCGGCCGTCCGGGCGTCCCGGCGCCCTTCAGGGCCGAACTCTCGAAACTGTGGAACTCTCCGGACTCTCGAACTTCGCGAACTCGCGAACCGGTGAACCGGCGAACACGGTGAACTGGTACGCGTTCTAGTTCTTCAAGAAGTCTTATGAGTGCTACCGCCGGTACGCAAGGGTCTTGCACGCCTCTTACTGCGACCCACGCAGGCAACAGTTCCGACCGTGAGCCTTGCTACTTGTAGAACTCGTTACTACCTTTCGGCCACTTCCTGATGGCCCATCAGACCGTCAGACCGCGACCCGAAGCTGAAGCGGGAGCTGCCGATGTCCTGCCCCCACCTGCCCCCAGGGTTCGACTTCACCGACCCCGACCTCCTCCAGGCCCGTGTCCCCCACCCGGAGTTCGCCGAGATGCGGCGCACCGCGCCGGTCTGGTGGTGCGAACAGCCCGCCGGCATCTCCGGCTTCGACGACGAGGGCTACTGGGTCGTCACCCGGCACGCGGACGTCCGGCACGTCTCCACGCACCCGGAGCTCTTCTCCTCCTGGACCAACACGGCCGTCATCCGCTTCAACGAGTCCATCAGCCGTGACCAGATAGAGGTCCAGAAGCTGATCATGCTGAACATGGACCCGCCCGAGCACACCCGGGTCCGCCAGATCGTCCAGCGCGGTTTCACCCCGCGCGCCGTGCGCTCCCTGGAGGCAGCGCTGCGCCGCCGGGCGCGTTCGATCGTCGAGACGGCCCGGAGCGGCGCGAAGCCGGACGGTAGCTTCGACTTCGTCACGAACATCGCCGTGGAGCTCCCCCTCCAGGCCATCGCCGAACTCATCGGCGTCCCCCAGGAGGACCGGTCCAAGATCTTCGACTGGTCCAACAAAATGGCGGCGTACGACGACCCCGAGTACGCCATCACGGAGGAGGTCGGCACGGAGGCGGCGATGGAGATCGTCTCGTACGCGATGAACCTGGCGGCGGCGCGGAAGGAGTGCCCGGCCGAGGACATCGTCAGCCGGCTCGTCGCCGCGGAGGGCGAAGGCAACCTGTCCTCCGACGAGTTCGGCTTCTTCGTCATCCTGCTGGCGGTGGCCGGGAACGAGACCACCCGCAACGCGATCAGCCACGGGATGCACGCCTTCCTGACCCACCCGGAGCAGTGGGAGCTCTACAAGCGGCTGCGCCCCGACACGACGGCGGAGGAGATCGTGCGCTGGGCGACGCCCGTCGTCTCCTTCCAGCGCACCGCGACCCAGGACGTCGTCCTGGGCGGCGCCCGCATCAAGAAGGGCGACCGCGTCGGCCTCTTCTACTCCTCCGCCAACAACGACCCCGCGGTCTTCGACCACCCGGAACGCTTCGACATCACCCGGGACCCCAACCCTCATCTGGGCTTCGGCGGCGGCGGTCCGCACTTCTGCCTCGGCAAGTCCCTGGCCGTCATGGAGATCAACCTGATCTTCGACGCGATAGCCGACACCCTCCCGGACCTCCGCCTGGCGGGCGACCCCCGCCGGCTGCGCTCTGCGTGGCTGAACGGCATCAAGGAGCTGCGGGTGACGACGGGGTGAGCGCCGCCGGCCCACAGGGCCGTATCACTATCCCTTCGGAGCCAGCATTTCCACCGCGTACGCCGCCGCCTCGGCGATGAGGGCCTGGTCGTAGGCGGCGTCCTCCGTGGTCTTGCTGGACATGATCGAGATGACGAGCGGCGCCGACTTCGGGGGCCACACGACGGCGATGTCGTTGAGCGTGCCGTAGGAGCCCGTCCCCGTCTTGTCGGCCACGGTCCAGCCCTTCGGCACGCCCGCCCGGACCCGCGCGGCGCCGGCGCCGGTGGCGTTGCGCTCCAGCAGGTCGCGGAGGAAGGCGCGTTTCGCGGGCGGCAGGGCGTCACCCAGCACGATCTTCCGGTAGTCGGAGCCGAACGCCCGGGGGGACGTGGTGTCGCGGGGATCGCCCGGCGTGGCCTCCGTGATCAGCGGCTCGATCCGGTCCATGCGGGTGACCGTGTCACCAAGGCCGCGTGCGTACGCCGTCAGCTCGGCCGGCCCGCCGAGGTCGCGGAGCAGCAGGTTGCCGGCCGTGCCGTCGCTGTAGCGGACCGCCGCGTCGCAGAGCTGCCGGATCGTCATGCCGGTGGACACATGGCGCGGCGTGACGGACGCGTTCTTCAGGAGATCCGCCTCGGTGTACCGGACGAGCGTGTCCAGGTGCGACAGCGGGTTCCGGGCAAGCACCGCCGCTGCCGCGAGGCCCTTGAACGTGGAACAGAACGCGAACCGTTCGTCGGCCCGGTGGGCGATGACCGCGCCGGTGCCGGTGGCGAGTGCGTACACGCCCAGACGTGCCTTGTAGATGCGCTCCAACTCGGCGAGCCGGTCATGGCGTTCCGCCGACGGCTCAGGCGACGGAGAGGAGGGAGCGGAGGAGGCGGCCGGGGACGGATCAGCTTGAGCCGGTCTGCTCCTGGCGCATCCGGCCAGCGGTAGGAGCGCTGCCGCTCCGAGCAGGGCGCGGCGTGTGACGGCCGGTCCCGATGCCGTCATCGCGATCCGAGTTCCCCCCTGGCCGCCGCCACCACGAAGGCGCTGAAGGCGTCCCGCGAGACGTGGAGCGCGGGACGGTGGACGTCCTTGGAGTCACGCACGGCGACACCGTGGGCGAGGTCTGCGCACTCGACGCACTCGCCGCCCTTGTCGTCGCTGTAGCTCGACTTATGCCACTGCAGTGTGCTCCCCATAGCGTTCCTCCATCACGCGCCGAATCAGCCTCGCCGAGTCTTCGACGGACAACGCCGCGGCCTGCAGATGAGCGTAGCGGAGCGACAGTTCCTGAACCTCGGGTTGGTTGATGGTGGAATGGCCGGATCGGTAGTCCTCGGTGTAGGCCATGTCCGGCTCACGCTCGAAGCGGAATACCGTGAACGCGCCGGAGAAGCCCGCGTGACCGCCTGCGTCGAACGGCAGGATCTGGACGTTCGCCCGGGCATCCTGGTGACACGACAACAGATGCGCCAGTTGGCCCCGCATGACATCAGTTCCGCCGAGACGCTGGTGCAGCACCGCCTCGCTCATCACGATCCACACCATCGGCGGCCCCGCTCGCACCAGGAGCTGCTGGCGCGCCAACCTGGCGCTTGTCTTCTCGTCGACGTCGGCACAGCTCATGACACTGAACACGGCCCTGGCGTATGCCTCGGTCTGCAGGAGCCCATGCACCAGTTGAGGCTGGAACGCATAGATCTGCCGCGCCGTCTCCTCAAGTTCGGCGTACTTGCGGTACCACACCGGGAGTTGATACCTCAGCACGAGTGGCAGCAGTCGGACCAGCGCGCCTTCTGCGCCGACTGCGGCATCGACCCGTTCCGTGAACTCCGCCGTCGGCAGCTTCCGCGCCGTCTCGACCTGCCCCACCAGCGAGCCCGTGTAGCTCACGATCGCGCCGAGCTGCTTCTGCGTCAGGCCCGCCGTCTCGCGGTGTCTGCGCAGCTCGTAGCCGTAGTAGTCGAGCGGCGACGCGCCCGGGTCGAGGGCGTTGAGGTGGCGGATGTCGGGCATGACGGGACCCCCTTGCTCAACTGCCGCAACGGCAGAGCACGTTGCGTACGTTCGGTGGCCCAGCGTAGTCACCGCAGGCCACGCTCGTGCCGTGAACGAAGAGATTCCCCAGTACGGTATGCGCTTCACCGCAGGCGCCCACTCCGCCCGGCACGTCCGGCGGATCGTCCGCTGCTATCTGATCCTCTGGAAGCTGCGCGAGCTGACCGAATCCGTCGAGCTGGCGGTGACCGAGCTGTTGGCCAATGTCGTACGCCATGTGCCGGGCGGGCGTTGCGGGTTGCTCATCCTGCGACAGCCGCAGGGCGTACGCGTGGAAGTGTCGGACGGCTGCGGCCGGTTGCCCGTGCCTCAGCAGGCCGGGGCCGAGGACGAGTCCGGTCGGGGGCTCGCGCTGCTGGAGGCCGTCGTCGACAAATGGGGCGTCGACAGCCGGGGCGGAACCGGCAAGACGGTCTGGTTCGAGGTCGCCCAAGTGGCGGAACGCGCCGACCTGGCGGACGATGGCTGAACGCGGCGATCCACAATCCCGGGGGTACGGGCCGAGGCCGGTACCCCCGGGGTTCACACGCGTGCGGCGGCGGTCTCCTTGTCGTCAGCGTCGTCGGCCGCCCTCGCCGACGGCACGGACTTCGCCGGGATCAGCAGCTCTCTGCGGCCCGCAAGTACGTACGTCAGGCCGAAGCCCGCTCCGACCACCGCCGCGCCGCCCGCGGCGTCGAGGACCCAGTGGTTGGCGGTGGCGACGATCGCGCAGACCGTGAACAGCGGGTGCAGCAGCCCGAGCAGCTTCATCCACAGCCTGGGCGCGAATACCAGCACGACCAGTCCGCACCACAGCGACCAGCCGAAGTGCAGCGACGGCATCGCCGCGTACTGGTTGGTGACGGCGGTCATCGCACCGTAGTCGGGGTTGGCGAGGTCCTGCGGGCCGTGGACGGTGTCGATGAAACCCATGCCGGGCATCAGCCGCGGCGGGGCCAGCGGGTAGAGCCAGAAACCGAGGAGCGCGAGCACCGTCGCGAAGGCGAGCGAGGCGCGGGCCCAGCGGTAGTCGGAGGGCCGGCGGACATAGAGGACGCCGAGGATCGCGAGCGGGACCGCGAAGTGGAACGACGTGTAATAGAAGTTGAAGAAGGCTTCGAGCCACTCGGTCCGCACCACGGCCTGGTTGACCCAGTGCTCGATGTCGATGCCGAGCGCGCCCTCCGCGGCAAGGATCTGCCGGGCGTGTTCCTCCGCCGCGCCCACACTGCCGGTCGCGGCGGCGCGGATGTGCGAATAGACCGAGTAGCCGACGCGGATGACGAGCAGTTCCAGCAGCAGGTTCGGTCGGCTGAGCACCCGCCGCCAGAACGGCAGCAGCGGTACGCGCGCCCACCGGGCCGGGGCGGTCGCGGCGTACTCGGTGGGGACGGGGCGGCGGAAGTACGGCGAGTCGAGCCTCAGGAACGGCACGGCGCACGCCGCGGCCAGCGCCGCGACGAGGAGCGCGTTGTCCCGTACCGGATGGAGCACCGTGATGTTGGGCAGCAGCATGTTGCCGGGCAGTGTGACCGCGAGGACGACGAGCACCGGCCACAGCATCCGGTCGGAGGCCCGCCGGCCGACACGGCCGACGACGGCGAGCAGCACCCACAGGACCTGGTGCTGCCAGGCGGTCGGCGAGACAGCGACGGCGACGCAGCCGGTGAGGGCGACGGCGAGCAGCAACTGGCCGTCGTGGGCGTAGCGGACGGCACGCCGCAGACCGAAGAGGACGACCGCCGCCGCGAGGAACAGATACACCGCGATCTCGAACGGACCCTCCAGGCCGAAGCGGAGCAGTGCGCCGTGGAGGGACTGGTTGGCGAGACTGTCGGGGCTCTCGCCGAGACCGGCGCCCGCGACGTGGTGCACCCAGTACGCCCACGAGTCACCGGGCATCGCCGCCCAGGCGAGGGCGGACAGGGCGGCGAAGGTGCCGGCGGAGGCCACCGCGGCCCGCCGGCGGCCGGTGAACCACAGCAGGGGTACGAAGAGCAGGACGGTCGGCTGGAGGGCGGCGCCGACGCCGATGAGTAGGCCCGCGGGTCTCTCGCCGCGCACCGCGAGGCAGCCGAGGAGGACGAGCAGCACCGGGATGATGCTGGTCTGGCCGAGGTGGAAGCTGTTGCGAACCGGGAGCGACAGCATCAGCAGGCTGATGGCGACCGGCGCGGCCAGCAGGGTGCTGCGGCGGGAGACGGGGATCGGCAGGGCGCGCGCCGCGACGAGGCCGAGGAGCACCACGAGCAGCAGCGTGCCGAACGTCCAGGCGACACCGAGGCTCTGCTCCGCCGATCTGGCGAGCGGCTTGAGCACCAGCCCGGCGAACGGGGTGCCGGTGAACCGGCCCTCGTCGTAGAGGGAGCCGGGGACGTGCAGTACGCCGTTCTCGCCGATCCACGTCCCCAGGTCGGTGAGCCGCTCTCCGGGCGGGCTGGTCAGGACGGTCGCTGTCTGCCGTACGGCGAGCACGGCCGCGAAGAGCCACAACGCGGCCCGGGCCGCGCCGATCCTCGAATCCGCCGTCGCACTCCCGCGCACGCTGCGTTCCGCGTTCGCCACGTCGCGCCGAGCCTCCCCACCGTTCTGTCGGTCTGGTGTGTGCTGTTCTGGTGTCCACGGAGCGTCCGTAGAGCGTCGCACCGCCCCGTGAAGAAGACCTACGCAACCGCCTGTTCGCCTGGCTGTCACCCCGTTATGGCCGAAATCCTCTCGGCGACCGAGCGCTCGACGCCCGATCGCCGCCGGCCCGCCGACTTCTGCCGGACCGCCGGCCGGTGGACCGGCACCGGACCGCCGCCGGACCGTTGCGGAACAGAGTCGTCCAGGCCGGAACCGATGATGTTCATGGTGCCGTCACAGACGGTATGCGGGGGAACATACAAGAATTCGGGGTACGCGCGCGCCTGGTCACGGTGCTGCTGGCGGTACTCGCACTGCAACTCGGATCGCTCATCAGCCCGGCCTACGCCTGTGGCTGCGGCGCGATGGTGGTGGACCGGAACGCGGAGTTCTCCGTCGCCCGGGAGTCGTCGGTGATCGACTGGGACGGCCGTACGGAGCAGATCGTCATGCGCTTCACGGTCGACTCGGACGCGCCGGAAGCGGCGTGGATCATGCCCGTACCGAGCCGGGCGGACGTCGAACTCGCGGACAGCGCCCTCTTCGACGAGCTGGTCGAGATCGCCGCGCCCGTGCACCGTACGCGCCACTACTTCTGGCCACGGAGCGGCGACTGGCCCTTCGACGACACGGACGGCGCGGGCGCGGGCGCACCTCAGCCGGGCGCCGCCGCCCCAGGGGTCGGCGTCGTCGGCCGGGAACGTCTCGGCGACTTCGACGTGGCCCGGCTGACGGCGACCGACCCGGACGCGCTCGGCGACTGGCTCGCCGACAACGGCTTCGAACTGCCCCAGGGCCTCGACAAGGACCTCGAACCGTATGTCGACGCCGGCTGGGAGTACGTGGCCGTACGGCTGGCGCCGAGCACCAAGGGCACGACGCTCGACGGCACGCTCGATCCGCTGCGGCTGAGCTTCGCCAGCGAGAAGCTCGTCTACCCGATGCGGCTGTCCCGGCGCGCGACGACGGCCCAGTCGCTCGGCCTGTTCGTACTCGCGCCGCACCGCATGGAACCGCGCGACACCATCGGCGGCTCCGAACCCGAGGTCACGTACGCGGGCAAGGTCGAGCCGCGCGGCGCGGTGGGCCGCCTCACCGGCGGGAAGGAACGCTTCCTCACCGCACTCGACCAGCACTTTCCCGAGCCCGGCCGGATCAACGGCGACCACGAACTCGTGGCCACCGCGCAGGACACACCCTTTCGGCGGGTGATCTGGGACGACGACCTGCTGACGGTCGCCGGTGTGCCGGTGTGGTTCCTGACCGTCGGCGGCGGGGCCGCTGTCGTCGCCGTGTCGGCCCTGTCTCTGCTGCGCGTACGGGCGAGCCGCCGCACGCCGACGCCGGGAACGGCCGCGTGAAAGTAGGTTGAACGGTATGACTCAGGATCAATGGCAGGCCGTGGACGGCTACATCAGTGATCTCCTCGTGACGGAGGACGAGGCCCTCACCGAGGCCCTCGCGGCGAGCGGGGCGGCGGGGCTCCCCGCGATCAACGTCGCCCCCAATCAAGGCAAACTGCTCCATCTGCTGGCGCAGACACAGGGCGCGCGTACAGCGCTGGAGATCGGCACGCTGGGCGGCTACAGCACGATCTGGCTGGCGCGGGCGCTGCCCGAGGACGGCAGGCTGATCTCGCTCGAGTACGACCCGGCCCATGCGGAGGTCGCCCGCGCGAACATCGCCCGCGCGGGCCTGGCGAAGATCGTGGAGGTCCGCACGGGCGCGGCCCTCGACACCTTGCCGCGCATCGCGGCGGAACCGGGCGCGGGCCCCTTCGACCTGGTCTTCATCGACGCGGACAAACGCAACAACGCCCGCTACGTGGAGTGGGCACTGCGCCTGACCCGCCCGGGCAGCCTGATCATCGTGGACAACGTGGTGCGCGGCGGCGGCGTCGTCGACACGAAGAGCGAGGACCCGTCGATCCTCGGCACGCGCGAGATGTTCGACCTGGTCGCCCGCGAGCCGAGGCTGGACGCGACGGCGCTCCAGACGGTGGGAGTGAAGGGGTACGACGGGCTGCTGGTGGCGCGGGTGGTCGCGTGACGGTGGGGGGCGCGGCGCGCGCGCCCGCGCTGCGCGGGGCGGGCGTGACCGCAGCGGGGAGGCCTCTGCGGGCGGGTGATCGCGTGACGGTACGCGGGACGCGCGGTGCCGTGACCGCGGCGCGGAGGCCGCTGCGGGCGACGGCCGCTGCGTCGCTACCCCAGGACGGGCGGAGCCGCTGCACGTGACGACGCTGGGTCGCTGCTCCGGGGGCGGGCGGGCCGCTGCGCGGGGCTGTCCCCTACCCGCCCCTTCCCGAACCGGGGCAAGCCCCGGACCCCGTACCGCGCTTCGCG
>NZ_JBSGZJ010000217.1:0-11573 GCF_053610925.1 Streptomyces sp. NPDC054847
GACCAGCGGCGCTCGCCGGCTGCGGCGGGGCTCCCCGTCGCTCTTGGGGTTGTGCATGGGGTTCTCTTTCAAAGCGGTTCGGTACGGGGCCGGTCAGGCCGAGCGGCGGCGTCCGGCGAGCACGCCGAAGGCCACGCCCGCAGCGCCGACGAGAATGCCGACGACACCCAGGATGCGGGCGATGGAGTCACTGCTGTCGGCGGAGGTGGAAGCGGAGGACATGGCGTCCTTCTCCTCGTGGTCCGAGGCCTTGGCGTCGTCCCCGGCGGCGGCACCGGTCGCGCCCGCGCCGTGGTGGTCGTCGCCGGCGGCCGACAACTTGAGGACGGGAGCGGGGGCCTCGGGCTCCTCGCCACCCTCCACCGGCTCCTCGATCCAGCGCACGACCTCCTTGTTGTCGTACGTCTGGATGGCCTTGAACACCATCTGGTCGGCGTCCTCGGGCAGCGGGCCGAGGGAGAGCGGGAACTGCTGGAACTGGCCCGGTCCGATCTTGCCGCCGTCGGCGGTCCAGGTGACCTTGGTGACGGCTTCGGTGATCTGCTTGCCGTGCACCTCGAGGGGCTTGTCCAGCTTCGACTTGTCGACGGTGACCTTCCAGCCCTGCACGGGCTGCGGCATCACGGACGACAGGGGGTGCTCGGCCGGCAGGTTGATCTCGACCTTCACGGTCGAGGCGTTGTCGCGCTCGTTCGGCACCTTGACGTTGACGACCGCGTAACCGCCCTTGGCGGCCTCGCCCTGCGGCTGGACGCCGACGTGCGCGAAGGCGGCGCCGGAGAACATCAGCACCGAGGTGGCGGCGACGGCGGACGCGGCGGCGATACGGGAAACGTTCATGACAGAAAGCTCCGCGGTGGAGAGAAGTGAGGTGTGCCGGCAACGCGCGGGTGTGCGCGGGCACCGCGGCACCACTCCCGTCGAGGGGCCGCGTCAGGCGCTGAGGACGTATACGGGCGGCGGTCCGCGCCTGATCACCGTGTGCTGGAGTTCCTGACCCGCAGCGGGCAGGGGAGGTCCGTCCACCGGCGGCACGAGGCCCGGCCCCGCGCCCGGTGTCTGCTGAAGACCGGCCCGCAGGGCGCGCACCAGGACCATCGCGGCCCGCAACGGGCGCAACCACGCGATCTGCACGATCTCGTGGGCCGAGTCTGCCGACAGCCGGATAAGCCGTGACAGCGCCGCGTCGCCGCGGCGCATCAGCAGTCCGGTCGCGACGGCCGCCAGCAGGTGCCCGAGCAGCATGGGCAGCGAGGGCAGCAGTTCCGGCGTGGCCACCGCCTGGGCGGTGTGCGTATGTGCCGTGTGGGCGGCCGGATCGATGCCCGCCATGGTGACGATGCGGCGGGCTTCCGCGGGGCTCATGGCGGAGGCCCCCGCTCCGCACACCAGCTTCGCCGCCAGTCTGATCAGGGCGTCGTCGGCCGTCGGCGCCAGCCGCAGATGGCCCTGGCCGGTGGCGAAGAGCGTGTGCAGGGCGAGCTGCCCAGCGGTGAGCACTCCGGCGATAGCGGGCAGCGAACGCTCCCTGCCGGTGAACGGCAGGACGACGACGAAGACCCCGATGAGGCCGAGGGCCAAAGTCCACAGGGGGACCGCCCGGCAGGCGGCGAGCACATGTCCCGTCCCGGACAGCACGACGCAGACCGCGGTGAACACCGCGGCCCTCAGCAGCCGCAGACCGGCTCCGGCGCGTGCTTGGCGTATGGACGACATGGCCGGCTCATCATCGCACTGCGGTGCCGACGCCCGTACGGCAGGTCCGGAAGATCCCCTTTGCCGACATACACCGGTGGGCGCGGAACGCGCATCCGCCGAACGAGGGCCGTCAGCACGACGATGCGCTTACGCAGCGTGCCTTGGGGCAATACGTATCGGTATGTCGAGCCGCGGCCAGGAGGCTGGAGCATGAGCATCTGGTGGTCCCTCCATTTGCGGCGCGAGGCTGCGAGCGTGCCGCTCGCACGGCGCCTGTTGCTGGGCACCATGGAGACCGCTGGCGTCGATCCGGACATCTCCTACGACTTGTCGGTCGCGCTGACCGAGGCATGCGCCAACGCCGTCGAGCACGGCGGCGACCGGGACACCGACGAAGCGTCCGGGGACTACCGCGTGACGGCCTACCTGGACGGCGAGAAGTGCCGCATCGAGGTGGCCGATTCGGGCCCGGGCTTTCCCGTCGGCGGCGCCACCCTGCGTGGCCACAGCGCCGCCCCTGCCCCCGGCCATGCCGAGAGCGGCCGCGGCCTGTGCCTGATCGAGCAGCTCGCCGACCATGTCCACGTCCGCAACAGGCCCGGGCGCGGTGCCGTGGTCAGCTTCGACAAGATCCTCAAATGGCGTGAGGGCGCGCTGCTCGGCGTGTCATGAGCAGCGCGCCCTCACCCGGGCGTTTCCTGTCGGATCAGCTCTGCTGGAGCGAGGCCATCCAGGCCTCCACCTCGTCCGCCTGACGCGGCAGCGCGGCGGAGAGGTTCCTGTTGCCGTCCTCGGTGACGAGGATGTCGTCCTCGATGCGGACGCCGATGCCGCGGTACTCCTCGGGCACGGTCAGGTCGTCGGCCTGGAAGTACAGACCGGGCTCGACGGTGAGGCACATGCCCGGCTCGAGGGTGCCGTCGACGTACGCCTCCGTGCGCGCGGCGGCGCAGTCGTGGACGTCCATGCCGAGCATGTGGCCGGTGCCGTGGAGCGTCCAGCGCCGCTGCAGGCCCAGTTCGATCACCCGCTCGACGGGGCCCTCGACCAGACCCCACTCGACGAGCTTCTCGGCGAGCACCCGCTGCGAGGCGTCGTGGAAGTCGCGGTACTTGGCGCCCGGCCTGACGGCCGCGATACCGGCCTCCTGGGCCTCGTACACGGCGTCGTAGATCTTGCGCTGGATCTCGGTGTACCGGCCGCTGATGGGCAGCGTGCGGGTGACGTCCGCGGTGTAGAGCGTGTGGGTCTCCACGCCGGCGTCGAGCAGCAGCAGGTCGCCGGAGCGGACGGGGCCGTCGTTGCGCACCCAGTGCAGGGTGGTCGCGTGCGGGCCGGCGGCGCAGATCGAGCCGTAGCCGACGTCGTTGCCCTCGACCCGGGCGCGCAGGAAGAAGGTGCCCTCGATGTAGCGCTCGCTGGTGGCCTGAGCCTTGTCGAGGACCTTGACGACGTCCTCGAAGCCGCGGGCGGTGGAGTCGCACGCCTTCTGGAGCTCGCCGATCTCGAAGTCGTCCTTGACGGCGCGGGCTTCCGAGAGGAAGACGCGCAGCTCCTCGTCGCGCTCCTTGGTGACCTTGTCGGTCAGAGCGGCCTCGATGGAGGCGTCGTGGCCACGGACGACCCGTACCGGACCGGTGGCCTCGCTCAGCTTGGCGGCCAGCTCCCGGACGTCCTCGGCGGGAATGCCCAGCAGCTGCTCGGCCTCCGCGAGGGAGTGGCGGCGGCCGACCCACAGCTCGCCCTGGCCCGACAGCCAGAACTCGCCGTTCTCACGGTTGGAGCGCGGCAGGAGGTAGATCGTGGCGACGTGGCCCTCGCCCCTGGGCTCCAGCACCAGGACGCCGTCCTCGGTCTGGTCGCCGGTCAGGTACGCGTACTCGGTCGAGGCGCGGAAGCTGTACTCGGTGTCGTTCGAGCGGGTCTTCAGGTTGCCCGCGGGGACGACCAGTCGCTCGCCCGGGAACCGTGCCGAGAGTGCGGCACGGCGGGCCGCGGTGTGCGCGGCCTGGGCGATGGGCTCGAGACCGTGCAGTTCGGTGTCGGCCCAGCCGGTGGTCATGTTCTCGGCCAGCTCGTCGGACACGCCCGGGTACAGGCCGTTCTTGCGCTGCTTGATCGGCTGCTCCTCGCCCTCCGCGCCTGCTGCGTCCGCAGCAAGATCGGTTTCCGCCGGGGTGAGCTCCTCAGCCACGTCTGCCTCCTGGGCTTGTCGGCCTTGACCGTTTACGACACCTTGCCCCCTCCACCGGGTCGGCGAGGGGACGCTTCCATCGTATGTGTGACCGGAAGAGGCCGGAAAGCGTGTGAGAAATCAGTCAAATCGGGCAACGAGCAGGACGATGTCCTCCCCGTCGCCGGTGCTGCCCGGTCCGTCGGGGAGCACCGACCCGAGGACGTGGTCGGCGATCGCCGCGGGGTCGCCGCGCAGCGCTCGCGGAACGCCCGCCGCGGCGGCGTGGAGCCGGGTGAAGGCGCGGTCCATGGGGTCGCCGGCGCGCCGCAGCAGTCCGTCCGTGTACAGCAGCACCGTTTCTCCCGGCTGGAGGCGGAGTTCGACGCTCGGCGCCTCCCAGCAGGCGAGCATTCCCAGCGGAGCCGACAGCGACGTCTCGACGAACTCGGTGCGCCGGTCGCCGATCAGCAGTGGTGGCGTGTGCCCGGCGCCGGCCAGCACGATCTTTCGCTCGGCGGGTTCGGCGTAGGCGAAGAGAGCGGTCGCCGTGCGCGCGGGCTCGGTGAGGCGCAACAGCAGTTCGAGGTCGGAGAGGACCGCGACCGGATCCTCACCCTCCATCACCGCGTACGCCCGCAGAGAGGCCCGCAGCCTGCCCATCGCGGCGAGCGCGCTGGGGCCGCAGCCGCTGACCGAGCCGACCGCGAGTCCGAGGGCTCCCTCCGGCAGCGGCAGCGCGTCGTACCAGTCGCCGCCGCCGCGAGGGCCGCTGTGATGCCGGGCGGCGAGCTGGACGCCGGGCACCCGGGGCAGTCTGCTGGGCAGCAACTCCTCGGCGACGGTCGCGACGGTCGCACGCGCCTGCTCCAGTTCGAGCAGGCGGGCCAGATGTTCGGTGGCGGAGCGCATGTAGAGCCCGGCCAGGTGGCACTGGCGCTCGACGGGTGCGGCCGGTTCGTCGTAGAGCCAGACGGCCGCGCCGAGTGTGCCGGAGTCCTCTGTCGCTAGCGGCACTGTGTAACTGGCCGCATAGCCGAGGCGGACGGCGACCTCGCGGTGCAGGGGGTGGAGCGAGTCGTCGCCGAGCAGGTCGGGATGGGCGACGGGTCCCGGGACACCGGAGCGGCCGCTTTCGAGGATGCGGCCGTACGCCGTCGCGCCGCGCGGGACCGTCTCGATGTGGCCGAGGTCGGAGCGGCTGAGTCCGAGGCCCCTGGCGAGGCCGGGCCCGCGGTCGTCCTCGAGCGGGCTGTCGCGGGCGGCGTCCCGGCGCGGTTCGAGGACGACCAGGCCGCGGCGGGCTCCGACGAGTGCGGCGCCCGCGCCGAGCAGTTCCTCGAGTGCGTCGTCGAGGGTGCCGGTTCTGATCAGCCGCTCGGTGAGTTCGTGGAGTGTGGTGAGGTCCGAGACCCAGCCGGCCAGGCGGTCCTGAAGCACCGCTCCGGCCGCGGGGGGCGCGGCGGGGACGGGGGGCAGGGTTGAGGGAGTGTGCGCGGGGGCAGGAACAGTTGAGTCGATTCCAGCCACTTTCGGCAGGTGAGGGGCGCTCACGGCAGCCGGCTTTCCGGCAGGTGCGTTTCGCTCAATAGCATCGCAAACCCCCATGTCATTCTGCGCCGCTATCAGTGCATCCACATCTACACGCACACGTAAGGTGATGTCCAGCACTGTCCCGGTGGGATTGGTGGTGTCCGGGCGAGATGGGCGTACCCGTTAACTTGGCCGAAAAATGCACCCGATGGCGGCCGATTGAGGTCGACTGAGGGCGTTCGGCAGGGGGTCCCCCAGGGCGAAGGCCCGGGGGGAAAGCGTCATTGCAAGCGTGCTGGGTACGTAAACGGTGATGACCAGGGGCAGTTGAGAGCGCCCCGGAACCTGGCCGCGGGCCCCGGCGTCCTAACAGCCGGAGGCCGCGCCTCATCCCCGAGTGGCGGGGAAGAAGTACAGCGGGACAGCAAGCGCCAGGCGCGCGCCACCCCTCGCCACACGTTTAATGGACTACAGCCCACGTTCGGCCCTCGGGCGACGATCCTGTCGCCGGCGAAACCGGGGGCCCGCCCATGCCGGCGGCAAGGGGCGATGACGCCGATCAGTACGCGCACTTGTACGCACAGTAATGAGCTGCACACAGATGTGATGTGGACCCCGGCGTTCAACGGAAAGGAACGAGCGCTCATGCGCGAGATCCTCGGAAGGCGACGCAGGCTCCGGTACCGGCGCAAGAAGGGGCCTGATCAGCTTGAAGCGGCGCTGACCTTCGCCGCCGAGTGGCAATGGCCCGTGCTCCCCGGTGCAGGACTGAAATCGGCCGGTGGCGACCGGTCCGAGGGCCGTGGCAGAAACGGCGGCGACCGCGGGTGCGCCTGCCCCGATCCGGAGTGCGTCGTCCCCGGCGCCCACCCCTTCGATCCCGGCCTCCTCGCCGCGACCACCGACGAGCGGATGATCCGCTGGTGGTGGACCAACCGGCCGACCGCCCCGATCATGCTGGCCACCGGTGGCCCGTCCCGGGCCGCGGGCTCCGGCGAAGGCCGCGCGCCCTGTGCCGTGAGCCTTCCCGCGGTGGCCGCAGCGCGTGCGCTGTCGGTGCTGGACCGGATGGACATGCGACTGGGACCGGTGGTCGCCACCCCCACCCGCTGGTCGTTGCTCGTGGCCCCGTACACCCTGGAGCAACTCGGCGAGCTGCTCTTCGTCAAGGACTGCGTGCCCAGTTCACTGCGCTTCCACGGCAGTGGCGGCTATCTGGTGCTGCCCCCCTCGGAGACCGGAACCGGTCAGGTGCGGTGGGAGCGGGCGCCGCTTCCCGGTTCAGCGGCACCATGGCTGCCCGACGTCGAGGCGGTCGTGGACGCTCTTGTCGAGGCGAGCGCGAGCAGCGCGCCCGGCAGCGGGCTCTATCCGCCGGAGGCGGGAGAGGGCAGCCGGCTCACGTACTGAACACCGGCAGCCGGCTCACCTACTGGGAACACCGGCCCGGCAGCGCGGTCACGAACGGGCCGCGCAGGCGGCCGCCACGTCTGCCGCGTCGGGCCCGGCTCGTCACTCGTACGGGTAAGAGGTGGGCCGAACCGGCAGGGACATGGGCGCGCGGCGGCCAGGTGGTCTCGGTCCGCCGATATCTTCGGGCAGTCGTGTCCGAACCTCCGCAGTCGGCTGGTGGCCCATGAATCTCCGCATGTTCGGGCTCGCCGCCGTGGTGGTGACGGCCACGCTGGTACCGATCGTCGCGTCGGCCGGACCGGCGGGGCCGCGACCGGCGAACGGAACGGGAACTGCCCCTGCCGACGACGCGAAGGGCCGGCGAGCGACCGCACCCGGTCTGCTGTCGGGGCTCGAGGCGTCCGATGGAGACGACATGGGAGCGGCCGGCGCCGCCGGCGCCCGGGACGAGCCTGCCGACGCCGCGGCGTCGGGGCGCGAAGAGACCGGCGGCGACGATGACGCGGTCCCGCGGACGGACTCCCGATGTGGGCCGGAACTCGCCTCTGCCGGCGGCGTCGAGGCGCAGACCTGTGTGCTCACGCGGGGCGGCCGGACCTGGGGCCGCGCCTATTACCGCAATGCGACCGGTGAGGAATTGACGTCCGTACTCGCTCTGATGGCACCGGACGGACGCACTGTGCAGACCAACTGCAAGGTCGAGGCGGGCGATGAGCCACGTACGTGTGAAACTCCTCGTGAGCCTTCGGTCGGCAGCGCTTCCGACTACCGGGCGATCGCCGAGTTCGCCGTTCACGACGGAACGGGAGACGGGCCGCTGCTGCTCCGCTCCGGGAGCAACTCCCAAGAGTTCACGGGCCGTTGAGATGCCGGAGGCGTCCGGGAAATGGAAACGCCCGATCGCTGGCGACGGGGGATGCACCAGCGACCGGGCTTCTAGAACGGTAACAAGAGATCTGCGGTTCGCAAATTCGATCTCTCGTATTCGGACAGGGATTTACCTTCCGAATGAGTGACTTGTGACAGGTGTCACCCGGTGCGCACCGGTAATCGTCACTCTCAGCTGAGCGTCACCTGGCGGTTGGTGAGACCGCCGCGCGCCCGGCGTTCCTCGGCGGTGAGCGGGGCGTCGCTCTCCAGCGCGGCGGCCAGCCGCTCGGCGAACTCGGCGGCGGGCTTCTCGCAGTCCTCGGCGCCCATCGTGGTCGGCAGGTCCCACACCGGAACCATCAGCCCGTGCGCACGGAAGGAGCCCACCAGACGGGTCCCTTCACCCAGCGACGAGGTGCCGGCCGCGTGCAGCCTGGCCAGTGCGTCGAGCAGCTGCTCCTCGGGGTGCGGCATGACCCAGCGGAGGTGGTTCTTCTCCGGGGTCTCGCACCAGTAGGCGGCGTCGACGCCCGAGAGCTTCACCGTCGGGATCGCCGCGGCGTTGGCGCGTTCGAGGGAGGCGGCCACCTCGGGGGAGGCCTGCTCGGCCGAGGCCGGGACCCAGAACTCGAAACCGGAGTGGACGGTCGGCTCGAAAGCGGCGTCCGGGTCGAGCAGGTCCTGCAGCCGCACGCCGTCGGCCGGTGCGGTGGCGGCGGTGACCGGGGTGCCGGGCTGGGCGGTGAGTGCCCGCTGGAGCGTTCCGGCGAGGTCGCGGCTGAGATCGCCGGAGGGGGTGTCGTTCTGCAGGCCGAGGAGGACGGAGCCGTCGTCGCGCCGCAGGGCCGGCCATGCCATGGGCAGTACCGTCGCGAGCGTCACGGAGGGCACGCCCTCGGGAAGGCCGCCCTTCAGGGTGAGTTCGACGGTCGCGGCGGGCACCAGCTCACGCAGGGCCACCCAGTCGCACTCTCCCGGCAGCCCCTCGAAGGGGCGCTGGACCAGCTCCGTCACGGCGTGGGACGCCGCCCGGCCGTGACATGCCTTGTAGCGGCGGCCGGAGCCGCAGGGGCAGGGCTCGCGGGCTCCCACCACCGGAACCGGCTCGTCGACGCCTGCGGTGCGGGCCCCGTTCCTGAGCTGAGGCTTCGTCGCCTTCGTCTGGGGGCGCTTCTTGGCCATGGTGTGGCTTTCTCCCGATTGCGGCGGTGCTGTGTCGGGCGCGAGCCTAGCCGTACGCCGCCTCCGTGAGGGAGCAGCGGGGCGAGGCGCCGCGGAAGTCCACGCCGCGGAGGTCGTCGAAGTCGCCGTTGCCGCCCAAATTGAAGAAGCTCCCGGAGCTTCCGATGGCGATGAGCCTGCCGGAGCCGTAGGCCACCGGAGCCGGAGGAGCCTTTGAAGCTGCCGGACCGCCGACCCTTTGCCGCTGCCGGCTTCGCTGGAACTGCTCGAACGGCCGGCGTTGCCGGGACTGCTCGAACGGCCGGCGTTGCCGGAACCGCAGAAGCCGTACCGGCGCGGCGCGTTCGCTCCGGCACCGGCTGCGGGCCTCCCCGGCCCGGCTCGCTCCGACGCGTGGACGGGTCGAAAGCCCTGCGGGAGGACCTCAGTCGAGATCGTCGAAAGCGTCCGCGAAGTCGAACGCGGGACCGCCGACGCGCGTAGCGAAATCCTCGCGGCGGTGCCCTTCCGTGACGATCACCCAGACGGTGACCTCACCGGCCGCACTGTCACGCACTCCCCACTCCTGCGCCAGCGCCGTGATGATGTTGAGCCCGCGGCCACCCCGTGCGGTGACCGAGGGCGTGGCCGGAACAGGGCGGGTCGGACCGCCTCCGTCCGTCACCTCGACCGTGAGCCGCCCCGCCTTGTCGACCCGCCACGCGGCCCGTACGTCACCGTCTCCCGCGTCCCCGTTCCCCAACGGCCTGCCGTGCCGGCAGGCGTTGCTCAGCAGCTCGGAAAGGATCAGAACTGCGTCGTCGACGACCGTTTCCGGGACACCACTGCGGTTCAGCTGTTCGCGCATCCTGTGTCGCGCCTCACCCACGCCCGCAGGGCCATGGGGTACGGCCATGCTCGACGACGTGGGCACCTCCTGTGCCACCACAAACGCCACCCCCGAGACCTCCTTTGCCCCACGCCACGGTGTGAATGCCCCAATGGACTGGACCGGAAACCGGCCAAGGGTGGAGCAGTGACGTACTCGACACGATCGCTTACGCGCCGAACGCGCCGGTGCACTCCCCGCGAGGCGCTCCGAAGGCCGAGGTCCCGAGGCCGGGCGAGCCGGATCAGAGGCGGCCCAGCTGTTCGAGCACCTGCTTGGGGCGGTTGGTGATGATGGCCTCCACGCCGAGCCGCGCACAGAGCTCGACGTCCTCCGGCTCGTCGACGGTCCAGACATGGACGGGGTGGCCCGCGCGGTGCAGCCTGGCGACGTAGCTCGGGTGGTTGCGTACGACGCGAATGCCCGGACCGGCGATCCGCGCACCGGCGGGCAGTCGTCCGTCGCGCATCCGCGGGGTCATGAACTGCATCAGGTACACGGTGGGGAGCGTCGGCGCGGCCGCGGAGATCCGGCTCAGGGAGCGGGCCGAGAAGCTCATGACCCGGACCGCGGAGTCGGTGGGCGAGGCCGGCGCGGCCAGCCCGAACCGTCCCAGCAGCTGGAGCAGCCGCTCCTCCACCTGTCCCGCCCAGCGTGTGGGGTGCTTGGTCTCGATGGCCAGCTCGACACGGCGTCCCGCGTCCGCCACCAGCTCCAGCAGCCGCTCCAGCGTGAGCACGGAGGTGAGGGACGGGTCCTTCCAGTCGGGACTCTCCGCCGCGTCCTTCCACGAACCGAAGTCGAGCGCCGCGAGATCCGCGAGCTCCAGGGCCGAGACCGCACCCCGCCCGTTGGACGTGCGGTTCACCCGGCGGTCGTGGACGCACACCAGATGACCGTCGGCGGTGAGCCGTACATCGCACTCGAGGGCGTCCGCGCCGTCCTCGATCGCCTTTCGGTAGGCGGCCAGGGTGTGCTCGGGGGCGTCTTCGGAGGCACCGCGGTGCGCGACGACCTGAATGCTGTGCTGCCGTGCTTGGGTCACCGCGTCATGGTGTCATCGCCGCGGGGTAGGCGGCGTGCAGGGTGCCGGACAACGTCCGCCACCCTGTGGACGCGGTCGGCGAGGAGAGGCGGTCCGTCGGGGAGGACCCGAGGGAATGACCCGACGGAACGACCCCGGAGGGCGCCGTGGAAGTGCGCCCTTATTGTCGGAAGTAAAGGATTGCCGGAATACACACAGGTCCTGCTTACAGTGGCCTGACGTGCAGTGGTAAAAGCTGGCCGCGGACACTTGCACAGCGGAAGTCATGACGTGACGTACTGCCGGCCCGTGCGGACCCCGCCGCTCGCCGGAGACGACGTGGAACCTGAGGAGAAAGAGCTGTGAGCACCGAGAACGAGGGCAACGCGGTCCCTGCCGCCCCGTCCGTACCTCCTGTGCCGGGCGCCGCTCCCGAGGGATCGACGTCTCCCGGGCCCGGAGAGGGGCCGCAGGACGCGGCACACGGGTCCGCCGGTTCCCCCTCTGCTTCTGTCCCCTCCCATTCCGCGCCGCCCGCCCATGAGCCGGCGGCCTCCGCGGAGCAGCCCGGGCACGCCCCGCGGCCCGAGCCCGCCGCGGCACCGGCCCACGGCCACGGCGGTCAGACACCTGCTCCTCCGGCCGCCGCTCCCGCGGGCGCGCAGCAGGCCGGCGCGGACTGGCCCCCGCCGCCTACGCTCCCCTCATACGGAGGCGGCAGCGGCGGCGGACCCGCCTGGGGTGCGCCGGTCCCGGCGCACGAGCCCCGGCGCCGGCGTGCGGGCGGGCTGGCGGCGGGGGTGCTCGCCGCG
>NZ_JBSGZJ010000218.1:0-11540 GCF_053610925.1 Streptomyces sp. NPDC054847
CCTCGGTGGACCGGCTTTTTGCCGTGCTCCGGGACGGGCCGGGCCCTCTCCGGGCGACTTCCCGGGGGCGGCGGGCGCTCTAGCGGAAGCGCCAGCCATGGTCCACGGGACCGATTCCCGCGCCCAGCGCGAATCCCGCGGCGATCGCCCCGGTGACGTACTCCTTGGCCGCGTGGACGGCCTCCGGGACGGTCATGCCCTGTGCCAGACCCGAGGCCACGGCGGAAGCGAGCGTGCAGCCCGTGCCGTGGGTGTGGCGGTTGTCGTGGCGGGGTGCGCGAAGCCAGTGTTCCTCGCCGCCGTCCGTGAGCAGGTCCACGGCGTCACCGGCCAAGTGCCCGCCCTTGATCAGCGCCCACCGGGGCCCGAATCCGAGGACGGCGTCCGCCGCCCGGCGCATGCCGGCCTCGTCGCGGACCTCGATGCCGGTCAGCTGGGCCACCTCGTCCAGGTTGGGCGTGGCCACGGTCGCGGCCGGCAGCAGCTTCGTCCGCACCGAGTCGAGCGCGGAGGCGGCCAGCAGCGGGTCACCGTGCTTGGAGACGCCCACCGGGTCGACGACCACGGGCGCGTCCGTGCCGGCCACCAGCTCCGCCACGGTCTCGACCAGCTCGGCGGAGGACAGCATCCCGGTCTTCACGGCCTGTACGCCGATGTCGTCGACGACGCTCCGGTACTGGGCACGCACCGCCTCGACGGGCAGCTCCCACGCACCCTGGACGCCCAGCGAGTTCTGGGCGGTGATCGCGGTCAGCACGCTCATGCCGTGCACACCGAGGGCCAGCATGGTCTTGAGGTCGGCCTGGATGCCCGCACCGCCGCCGGAGTCGGACCCGGCGACGGTGAGCACGCGAGGGGGTATGTCCATACCCGGAAATCTACTTGCCGTCCTCGATGCCCCCGAAGTGGTCCCAGCCGCCCTTGCTCGTCCACGGTGCCCCGTCGACGGTCACCTGGGGCAGCGCCGACGGGTTGAGCACCTCGCCGATGACCTTCCAGCGGGCGGGCAGCTTCACGTCCGGCGGGAAGGTGGCGACGATCGCGTGGTCCTCTCCCCCGGTCAGCACCCACTGCAGCGGGTCGACGCCGACGGCCTGGCCGATGTCGCTCATCTGCGAGGGGATGTCGATGAGACCCGACCGCAGATCGATCCGGACCTTGCTCGCCTCCGCGATGTGCCCGAGGTCGGCGACCAGTCCGTCGCTGATGTCGCACATCGCGGTGGCGCCGAGCCCGGCGGCCGCGGGGCCCGCGTGGTACGGCGGCTCCGGTCTGCGGTGCGCCTCGACGAAGGCCCGCGGGGAGCGGAAACCCCGTGACAGGACGGCGTGCCCGGCCGCGGACCAGCCCAACCATCCGGTGTAGGCGACGACATCGCCGGACTGCGCACCCGCGCGGGTCACCGGTTCGTGGTTGCGCAGGTCGCCGAGTGCCGTGATCGCGATGGTGATGGTCTCGCCGCGGACGACATCGCCGCCGACGACGGCCGCGCCGGCGACCTGGCACTCGTCGCGGATGCCGTCCATGAGCTCGGTGGCCCAGGTGACGGGAAGTTCGGCGGGGACGACCAGCCCGAGGAGCAGCGCGGTCGGCACGGCGCCCATGGCGGCGATGTCCGCCAGGTTCTGCGCGGCGGCCTTGCGTCCCACGTCGTAGGCGGTGGACCAGTCGCGGCGGAAGTGCCGCCCTTCGAGCAGGATGTCCGTGCTGGCCACGACCCGTCGGTCGGGTGCGGCCACGACCGCGGCGTCGTCGCCGGGCCCGAGCCGCACCGCGGGGGTGGTGGTGAGCTTGGCGGTGAGTTCCTTGATGAGACCGAACTCCCCCAACTCGCCCACAGTTCCCTTCACCGAGTCACCTCTCCTTGTCGTGGACGCCGCGCGTGATTTTTGCGGTCGCGAGCTGCCACTGCTGTCGGTACCGTCAAGAGATACGTCAACTTCTGTTCGCCGTACGCCACGCTGCGGGCGCCGTCCGCCGCGAGGGTCTCCCCGTGGCCCGCGACGACGCGATACCGTGGCGACCCCTCTCCCTGGGATCTCCCCACCGACGGTAGGGGACATGATCCTCGTGCCGCCCTGGAGGCTCCGTGGTACAGGCGTACATCCTCATTCAGACCGAGGTGGGCAAGGCGTCGACCGTCGCCGAGACCATCGGAAAGATTCCCGGTGTGATCCAGGCCGAGGATGTGACCGGCCCGTACGACGTGATCGTGCGCGCGCAGGCCGACACCGTCGACGACCTGGGTCGCATGGTGGTCGCCAAGGTCCAGCAAGTGGACGGCATCACCCGCACCCTGACCTGCCCGGTCGTGCACATCTAGCCCCCGTCTACCCTTGGCCGGTGACGTCTTTCGGCCGCCGGTCCCTGATCCTGTCCGCAGCCGCCGTGCTGGTGGCCGCCGCGGGCTGCTCCTCCACCGACGCGTCGGCATCGATCACGGTTCCCAGCCCCCCGGCCGAGGAAGCGGCCCTGTGCCGTGCGCTGGACGGGGAGCTGCCGGACTCGGTCGACGGGCACGACCGCGACGACCCCGAGCCGTCGTCCGAACTCACCGCCGGCTGGGGCGATGCCGCGATCGTACTGCGCTGCGGTGTGGCCCGGCCGGTGGGGATGAGTGATCCGCAGGGCCAGGGCGTCGAGGTGGACGGCGTCAACTGGCTGCTGGAGGAGCGGGACGACGGTCCCCGCTTCACCACCACGTACCGCGAGACGTATGTGGAGGTCACGCTCGGCAGCCGGTACATGCACGACATCGGCCCGCTCACGGAGCTGGCCGGGCCCGTCAAGAAGACGGTCCCGGCCACGCTTTGACCTGCGGGTCCTACCGAAGCCCCGTCGAGCGGGTCAGGGCGGCCTGGATCAGCCGGTCCACCAGTTCGGTGTAGGCGACGCCGCTCTCCTGCCACATCCGCGGGTACATGGAGATCGGCGTGAAGCCCGGCATGGTGTTGATCTCGTTGATGACGAACTCGCCGTCCTCCGTGAGGAAGAAGTCCGCGCGGACCAGGCCCTCGCACGACGCGGCGTCGAACGCCGCGACCGCCAGCCGCTGCACCTCGGCGGTCTGCTCGCCGGTGAGGGGGGCGGGGACCAGACCCGCCGCCGAGTCGATGTACTTGGCCTCGAAGTCGTAGAAGTCGTGGGCCGTCACCGGCGGGATCTCTGCCGGGACGCTGGCGCGCGGGCCGTCCTCGAACTCGAGCACGCCGCACTCGATCTCCCGGCCGCGCAGCAGCGACTCCACCAGGAACTTGGGGTCGTGGCGCTGCGCCTCGGCGATCGCGTCGTCCAGGCCCGCGAGCCCGTCGACCTTGGTGATTCCCATCGAGGAGCCGCCACGGGCGGGCTTGATGAACAGCGGCCAGCCGTGCTCGCCCGCGAAGTCCACGATCTTCTTACGGGCGGCCGCCGGGTCGTTCGCCCACTCGCGCGGCCGGATCACCTCGTAGGGGCCGACGGGCAGGCCGAAGGAGACGAAGACCCGCTTCATGTACTCCTTGTCCTGGCCGACGGCCGAGGCGAGCACGCCGGAGCCGACGTACGGGACGCCGGAGAGTTCGAGCAGGCCCTGGAGCGTGCCGTCCTCGCCGTACGGGCCGTGCAGCATCGGGAAGACGACGTCGACCTCGCCGAGCGCCTTGGGCACGGAGCCGGGCTCGCTGTAGACGACCTCACGGCTGCCGGGGTCGACGGAGAGCACCACGCCGCCCTCGTCGGACTCGGCCAGCTCCTCGACGTTCGGCGTCCTGCGGTCGGTGATCGCCATCCGGTCCGGCTCGTCGGCGGTGAGCGCCCACCGGCCGTCGGCGGTGATGCCGATCGGCAGGACGTCGTACTTGGTGCGGTCGATGGCCCGCAGCACCGCGCCCGCGGTGACCACGGAGATCCCGTGTTCGGAGCTGCGGCCGCCGAAGACGACGGCTACGCGCGGCTTGCGGAGCTGCTGCTCGGGGCTCTGGGGGAGGTTCTCGGTGCTCATATCGCGATGAGACTACCCGCTGGTTCGAACGACGTCAGCGTCGCTCGGGCTTGGCGGCGCGGGACATCAACTCCTTGAGAGCAACGACCGGCGGCTTCCCCTCGTGGACGATGCCGACGACCGTTTCCGTGATCGGCATGTCCACTCCGTGCCGGCGGGCCAGGTCCAGCACCGACTCGCAGGACTTGACGCCCTCCGCGGTCTGCTTGGTGACCGCGATGGTCTCCTGGAGCGTCATCCCGCGGCCCAGGTTGGTGCCGAAGGTGTGGTTGCGGGACAGCGGCGACGAGCAGGTCGCCACCAGGTCGCCGAGGCCCGCGAGGCCGGAGAACGTCAGTGGGTCGGCACCCATGGCGAGGCCCAGCCGTGTGGTCTCCGCGAGACCGCGGGTGATCAGGGAGCCCTTGGCGTTGTCGCCGAGTCCCATGCCGTCGGCGATGCCGACGGCGAGGCCGATGACGTTCTTGACCGCGCCGCCCAGTTCGCAGCCCACCACGTCGGTGTTGGTGTACGGGCGGAAGTAGGGGGTGTGGCAGGCCGCCTGAAGACGCTGCGCGACGGCCTCGTCACGGCAGGCGACCACGGCGGCGGCGGGCCGGCGCTGGGCGATCTCCTTGGCGAGGTTGGGACCGGTGACCACGGCGACGCGGTCGGCCGGCACGTGCGCGACCTCCTCGACGACCTCGCTCATCCGCTTGGCGGTGCCGAGTTCGACGCCCTTCATCAGGGAGACGAGCACGGTGTCGGCGGGCAGTTTCGGCGCCCACGCGGCGAGATTGCCGCGCAGGGTCTGGGACGGGACGGCGAGGACGGTGAAGTCGGCCTCGTGCAGCGCCTCCGCCGGGTCCGTGGTGGCCCGCAGCTTCTCGGGAAGCTCGATCCCCGGCAGGTAGTCGGGGTTGGTGCGGGTGGTGTTGACGGCGTCGACGAGGTTCGCGCGGCGTCCCCACAGGGTCACCTCGCAGCCGGCGTCGGCCAGCACCATGCCGAACGCCGTGCCCCACGAGCCCGTTCCGAAGACGGCGGCCTTGACCGGCTTTGTCACTTCGCTTCCTCCCCGGCGGCCTTGCGGCGCTGCTCCGCGCGGACTTCGCGCAGATCGAACGGCTTCTCCGGCGCCTTCTCGCCGCGCAGCTCCTCGAGCTGCTCCGTGACGGCGGCCATGATGGCCTCGGTCGCGGCCCTGAGGACTTCCGGTGTGGGATCCAGGTCGTAGAAGCGCGAGAGGTCGACCGGCGGGCCGGCCTGCACCTGGAGCGTCTTGCGCGGGAAGAGCCGTACCTTGTCCTCCTTGGCGTACGGCGGCATCGCCAAGTTGGCGCCCCACTGGGCGACCGGGATGACCGGCGCCTTCGTCTGCAGGGCGGCCCGCGCCACACCCGTCTTGGCGGTCATCGGCCACATCATGGGGTCCCGGGTGAGCGTGCCCTCCGGGTAGAAGGCGACGCACTCGCCGCGCTCGACGGCGTCGACAGCGGCACGGAAGGCACCGACGGCGTCGGAGGACTCGCGGTAGACGGGAATCTGCCGGGTGCCCCGCAGCAGGACCCCGACGACAGGCGTCTTGAACAGCGCGGCCTTGGCCAGGAACCGCGGGACCCGTCCGGTGTTGTACTGGAAGTGCCCGTACGAGAACATGTCGAGGTACGAGTTGTGGTTGATGGCAGTGATGAATCCGCCCTCGACCGGAATGTGTTCCGTTCCCCGCCAGTCCCGCTTGAACAGAAGCAACAGCGGCGGCTTTGCGATGACCGCGGCCAGGCGGTACCAGAAGCCGATTCTACGGCGGGACACTCGGACACCTTCCTCTTACGACCGGGCTATTGCCTGGCTGCTGGGGGTCAAGTGTCGCCCCAGGCCTCTGGTCTGTCGAGAACACGGTACGCCCCGACCGCGCCCCCTCCCCTCGGGGCCTTGTGAGATCCGGGCGACAATGGGCGCGATGCGCATGGACCAAGAGTTCGCCACGGACGCGGAGCCGGTCCCCGCACCTGCCCGCCTCTGGTCCCTGGTCGTACCCCTGAAGCCGCTGGCCCTGGCCAAGAGCCGGCTGGCGGGAGCGGCGGACGACAGGCTGCGGCCGCGTCTCGCCCTCGCGTTCGCCCAGGACACCGTGGCGGCCGCGCTGGCCTGCCCTGCCGTACGGGATGTGGCGGTCGTCACGGACGATCCGACCGCCGCCGCCGGGCTCGCGGCGCTGGGGGCGAGGATCGTGCCGGACTCCCCGGCCGCGGGCCTCAACGCGGCGCTGGCGCACGGCGCCGAAGTGGTGCGCGCCGCGCATCCCTCCGCGGCGGTCGCAGCGCTCAACGCCGACCTGCCCGCATTGCGTACCGCCGAATTGGCGAGGGCACTGGCAGCGGCTTCGGTATTTACCCGGGCATTTCTGACGGATGCGGCCGGAATCGGCACGACTTTGCTCTCCGCCCTGCCGGGCGCGGAATTGCGCCCCGCTTTCGGCGGCCCTTCACGCCTTGCGCATTTGGCTTCCGGTGCCACGGAAATCATGTCCGGCGGTCTTGATTCCGTGCGCCAGGACGTGGACACCGGCGAGGATCTGGCGGCCGCGCTCGCGCTGGGCGTGGGCCGGTACACCGCGGAACGCCTGGCCGGCGGCGCTCCCGTCGTACCGAGGAAGCGCGCCGGTCAGGGGCACTAGGCTGGCGGCCATGCAGGCGACCTCGTACACCTACGACCCCGAGACCCGCAGCGGCAGTGTGCTGCTGGACGACGGCACCCCCGTGGACTTCGACGCGGCGGCCTTCGACGCGGGCGGCCTTCGGCTGCTGCGGCCGGGGCAGCGGGTGCGGATCGAGACCGAGGGCGAGGGCGAGAGCCGCCGCGTCACGCTGGTGACGCTGTACACGTTCTGAGAGCGCCGCGGACACGTTCCGAAGGGACGCCCCGGGACCGCACGCCGCGGGCCGGTCTCCCAGCGGGAGACCGGCCCGGCGCGTGAGTGGCTGTGCGGCGCTCGGCCGCTTGTGCTGGTGTCGCGCCCTCGGCGCTACTTGTTCCTCGAGGTCGTCTTCTTGGCGGTGGTCTTGCGCGCCGTGGCCTTCTTGGCCGGCGCCTTCTTGGCCGTGGCCTTCTTGGCCGGGGCCGTCTTCTTCGCCGTGGCCTTCTTGGCGGTGGTCTTCGCCGGGGTCGCCTTCTTCGCGGCGGCCGTGGTCTTCTTGGCGGTGGTCTTGGCCGTCGTCTTCTTCGCTGCCGGGGTCGTCTTCTTGGCGGCGGTCTTCTTGGCGCCCGTGGTCGTCTTCTTCGCCGCGGTCCTCTTCGCGGCGGCCTTCTTGGCCGCGGCCTTGGAGATGGTGGGCGGCGGGCCGGAGAGGCTGCCCTTGGGGGCCTTCTTGACCGCGACCTCGCCTCCCTTGGGGAGCTTCTTCGAGCCGCTGACCAGGTCCTTGAAGCCCTGCCCTGCGCGGAAGCGGGGCACGGACGTCTTCTTGACCCGGACACGCTCGCCGGTCTGCGGGTTGCGAGCGTAGCGAGCGGGGCGGTCGACCTTCTCGAACGAGCCGAAGCCGGTGACCGAGACCCGGTCTCCGGCGACCGTTGCGCGGACGATCGCGTCAAGCACCGCGTCGACGGCGTCAGCGGCCTGCTGACGCCCGCCGAGCTTGTCGGCAATCGCTTCTACGAGCTGCGCCTTGTTCACGTCTTCCCCTTCGGAGACATTTGGCCGGAACGATCGCGTCCTGGCTTTTTCGCACGTTAGGCAGATATATACCGCAAATCAAACACGAAACGGGCTAATCACCCTAGTGCCGCAACGAAGTCGACCTCGGCGGAGTTCTGAGGTCAGCCGCCTTCGGGGAATCGCCCCTCTTCCAGGTCCTTCATCAACCGGTCCAGACGCGTTGCCGCGCCGGGGAGATCGTGCTTCGCCGCTGCCGTGATGACCAGCAGCTTCCGGGAAAGCGCCATCCTTACGCCCTCCGGGACTTGCAGTTCGCGCACCGTGGTGTGCGCTTCCTTCAACCGGGCCGCGACCGCCTCGTAGAGCTCGAGTTGGCTGTCGCGTTCCATGCACCGATTGTGCCATCTGGGGCGAGTTGTCGCCCCATGGGGCCTCAACAAACGACTGCGCCCCCCGCCTTCAGGCGAGGGGCGCAGTTCGGGAAAACCGCTGCTCAGGCGTCAATTGTCCGGGGCTTGAAGGACGGCCGGCCCGCCTCGTACGCCGCGATGTCCGCTTCGTTCTGAAGGGTGAGGCTGATGTCGTCGAGTCCGTTCAGCAGTCGCCAGCGGGCGTTCTCGTCGAGCTCGAAGTCCGCGGTGATTCCGGGCGCGAGGACCTGTCGCTTCTCGAGGTCGACGGTGATCTCGGCCGTCGGGTCGGCCTCCGTCAGCTCCCACAGCGCGTCCACGACGGACTGCTCGAGGACCACGGTCAGCAGGCCGTTCTTCAGGGAGTTGCCGCGGAAGATGTCGGCGAAGCGGGAGGAGATCACGGCCTTGAAGCCGTAGTTCTGGAGGGCCCAGACGGCGTGCTCGCGCGACGATCCGGTGCCGAAGTCGGGTCCGGCGACGAGAACCGAGGCGCCGTTGCGCTCGGGGCGGTTGAGGACGAACTCGGGGTCCTTGCGCCAGGCCTCGAACAGCCCGTCCTCGAAGCCGTCGCGGGTGACCTTCTTCAGCCAGTGGGCCGGGATGATCTGGTCGGTGTCGACGTTGCTGCGGCGCAGCGGGACGGCCCGGCCGGTGTGCGTGGTGAAAGCTTCCATGGTGTTCAGACTCCGGCGGGCGCAGGGGTTTCGGACAGGTCGGCGGGCGAGGCGAGGTGGCCGAGAACCGCGGTGGCTGCGGCGACCTGCGGGGAGACCAGGTGCGTGCGGCCGCCCTTGCCCTGCCTGCCCTCGAAGTTGCGGTTGGAGGTGGAGGCGGAACGCTCGCCGGGCGCGAGTTGGTCCGGGTTCATGCCGAGGCACATGGAGCAGCCGGCGTGCCGCCATTCGGCCCCGGCCTCCTTGAAGACCTTGTCCAGACCCTCTTCCACGGCCTGCAGCGCGACGCGGACCGAGCCGGGGACGACCAGC
Organism: Streptomyces sp. NPDC054847; assembly: GCF_053610925.1. Taxonomy (NCBI): domain Bacteria; kingdom Bacillati; phylum Actinomycetota; class Actinomycetes; order Kitasatosporales; family Streptomycetaceae; genus Streptomyces; species Streptomyces sp. NPDC054847. The sequence goes on from NZ_JBSGZJ010000218.1 coordinate 9,022, forward strand.
ATCCGTACGCCGTCCGCGACTTTGCGGCCGTCCAGGATCGCGGCGGCGTTGCGCAGGTCCTCGATGCGTCCGTTGGTGCAGGAGCCTACGAAGACGGTGTCGACGTTGATGTCGCGCAGCGGCTGTCCGGCGGTCAACCCCATGTATTCCAGAGCCTTTTCGGCGGCCAGGCGCTCCGACGCGTCCTCGTACGAAGCAGGGTCGGGGACATGTCCCGACAGCGGCGCGCCCTGGCCGGGGTTGGTGCCCCAGGTGACGAACGGGGCGAGTTCGGCGGCGTCGATGAAGACCTCCGCGTCGAACACCGCGTCGTCGTCGGTGCGCAGCGTCTTCCAGTACTCGACCGCGGCGTCCCAGTCGGCTCCCCGGGGCGCGTGGTCGCGGCCCTGGAGGTAGTCGAAGGTGGTGCGGTCGGGGGCGATCATGCCCGCGCGGGCGCCGGCCTCGATCGACATGTTGCAGATGGTCATCCGGGCTTCCATCGACAGCTTCTCGATGGCGGAGCCGCGGTATTCGAGGACATAGCCCTGGCCGCCGCCGGTACCGATCTTCGCGATGATGGCGAGGATCAGGTCCTTGGCCGTGACACCGTCGGGCAGCTCGCCCTCGACGGTGATGGCCATGGTCTTGGGGCGGGACATAGGTAGCGTCTGGGTGGCCAGCACGTGCTCGACCTGGGAGGTGCCGATACCGAAGGCCAGCGCGCCGAACGCGCCGTGCGTGGAGGTGTGCGAGTCACCGCAGACCACGGTGGTGCCGGGCTGGGTCAGACCCAGCTGAGGGCCGACGACGTGCACGACGCCCTGCTCGACATCGCCCAGCGGGTGCAGCCGTACGCCGAACTCGGCGCAGTTCTTGCGCAGGGTCTCCAGCTGGACGCGGGAGACCGGGTCGGCGATCGGCTTGTCGATGTCGAGGGTCGGGGTGTTGTGGTCCTCGGTCGCGATGGTGAGGTCGAGGCGGCGCACCTGCCGGCCGTTCTTCCGCAGACCGTCGAAGGCCTGGGGGCTGGTCACCTCGTGCAGCAGATGCAGATCGATGAAGAGGAGGTCGGGCTCGCCCTCGGCGCGCCGGACGACATGGTCGTCCCAGACCTTCTCCGCGAGTGTCCTACCCATCGCTTTCCCTCCGGCCGGCTGTGCCGCCGACGCATCTAGAGATCTTGTGCAGTGCCCGTTGGTCCGCGGGCCGCCACTACAGCGTGGCAAGTTCCGGAGAAAATTGAACTTGCGTTTCACAGAGTGAGACGCGAGTATCGTTGCATGGACAACTCTAGCGGCGTCGGCGTCCTCGACAAGGCGGCCCTTGTCTTGAGCGCCCTGGAGTCCGGTCCGGCCACCCTCGCGGGGCTGGTCGCGGCCACGGGACTCGCACGACCTACAGCACATCGCCTGGCAGTGGCACTGGAGCACCACCGTATGGTGGCGCGTGACATGCAGGGCCGCTTCATCCTCGGCCCGAGGCTGGCGGAGCTCGCCGCCGCGGCGGGCGAGGACCGGCTGCTGGCCACGGCCGGGCCGGTACTCACACACCTGCGTGACGTGACCGGCGAGAGCGCGCAGCTCTATCGCCGGCAGGGAGACATGCGGATCTGCGTCGCGGCGGCCGAGCGGCTGTCCGGACTGCGGGACACCGTGCCCGTCGGCTCCACGCTCACGATGAAGGCCGGCTCCTCGGCCCAGATCCTGATGGCCTGGGAGGAGCCGGAGCGCCTTCACCGCGGGCTCCAGGGCGCGCGCTTCACGGCGACCGCCCTGTCCGGCGTCCGGCGCCGTGGCTGGGCACAGTCGATCGGCGAGCGCGAGCCGGGCGTGGCATCCGTGTCCGCGCCCGTGCGGGGCCCCTCCAACCGCGTGGTGGCCGCCGTCTCGGTCTCCGGACCGATCGAGCGCCTGACCCGCCACCCGGGCCGTATGCACGCCCAGGCGGTCATCGACGCCGCGGCCCGCCTGAGCGAGGCGCTGCGCCGCAACGGCTGATCCCACATTTCGTACGTCCACGTCCGGCCGGCCCCTTCAACGCCGCAGGGGTCGGCCGGAGGTGTTCCCGGGCCCGTACAGGTGCAGCATGGAAGTACCTGCGAGCGACGGAGGTGCTGGAGCGATGACCGAGTTCATGGACGTACACCGCGGGATGAAGGGCATCACGAGTGATCAGCTGATGGAGGCGCACCGCGCGGACCTCGCGATCGAGGGCGAGGAGGGCGTGCACTTCAAGAAGGCGTGGGCGGACCCGGAGACGGGCACCGTGTACTGCCTGTCCGAGGGCCCCTCCGCGGACGCCGTGCAGCGCATCCACGAGCGCACGGGCCACCCCGCCGACGAGATCCACCCGGTGCCTCTCGCTGTGTGAAGCCGGTCCCCGAGGCTCCTGCTGCCCCGGCGGCGGGAGCCTCTTGCTGTGCCCTCGCGCCGAACTCGTCCCGGGCGCACGGGAGATGGAGCGGGTCCGGGATCCGCAGCATCCACCGGGAGAGGCGTTGCCGGAAACGCCGCAGGGGCCTTCCGACTGCTCGGAAG
>NZ_JBSGZJ010000219.1:0-11537 GCF_053610925.1 Streptomyces sp. NPDC054847
CATCACCGGGGGCCCCGGTGACGTCCCGCCCCTGCCGCTGGTTGCCTGGTCAGCCACCTGACGGGCGCCTCGGCGCGTGACTGCTCAGATGCCGTACGGGACGTAGCTCGGGGTCACGTCGGAGACGACGTCCTGCACCCCGCCGACCGCGTTGCCGGCGAGCGGCGCCGCGTCGCCCGTGACGTTCGTCGCAATACCCTGCGCGAACGGCTGGACCTCGGACACCAGGCCCGCCGCGAACGGGTCCACCTGACCGGTCAGGCCGTAGGCCAGGTCGCCGGCGCTGTGGCCGACGCCCTGCGCGAGCGGCTGGACGTGGCCGGCCACGGTGTCGACCAGCGGCTGGACCTCAGCGACCACACCGGCCGCGAACGGCTGCACCTCGCCCGCGACGCCGCCGGCGAAGGGCTGCACCTCGCTCACGACGCCCGTCGCGAACGGCTGCACCTGGCCGGCGACGCCGCCGGCGAACGGCTGCACGTCGGAGACGACGCCCTGGGCGAGGACGCCCGCGTCACCGGCGGCCTGAGCGGCGACCGGCTGCGCGCCGGCCACGGCGGTCGCGACGACGGGCGGCAGCACGGCCGCGGACGTCTCGTCGACGATGGGGCCGGACGCGTCGACCGCGCCCTGTGCACGGGCCTCGGCACCGGCCGGGGCCTGCTCCAGCTCGTGCGCGAACGCGGACAGGGGACCGAAGAGGTAGTCGATGTCGGCGTCGACGGCCGGGGCGGCCGGGACGTCCACCGACGGGGCCTCGGGGGACGGCAGGCGGACGTCGGGAACGGACGGCGCCTCGTAGGAGGGGAGCTCGCCCTCGACGTACTCACGGGCCTGGTCCGCGGCACCGGTCGCCACGTCCTGGACGTCGGCCTCGGGCAGCAGCGCGTCGGCGCCCGGGTCCACGTCGGTCACCACGTCGAGGGTGGCGTCGACGGCCTGGTCCGGGGTGGACAACGGCGCGGAGGCGGGCGCCTCGTCGGCGCTGGCCACGGCGGTCCCGAGGGCCCACATGCCGGTGGCGGTGGCCGCGACCGCGATGGAGCGGCGGATGTTCTTGTGCATGCTCGGTGATTCCTTCGAATTTCGTTCGGCGGTCCGGAGAACAAGCTCCGGAGTGGCGGGCAGACCTGCCCACCCCCGCGTGGCAGGTCAGGAGGCGGGGGAAGGCCTGCCCTAGCCGGGGAATTCGAGGACGTCGCGCGGCCTGTCGCGGGTCGGCGGCTCTGCCGCCGGGCAGCCGTGACCGCGGGCGAACGCGTCAGGGGAGCCGCCGGCCGAGGTGGCCGCCGGCTGGTCGCCCGCACGGGGCGTGTGCGTCTCACCGGAGTGGTGCACGGCGCCCGGCCGGTCCTTGCACGGGTCCACAGGGGCCGGCGCGGGCGCGGGAGACTGCGCGGACTCGGCCCACGCCGCGCCGGGATGACCGCCGGACGCGCCGCCGCAGTCACGGCCCGGTGCGCCGGCGGCACCGGTGGGACCTGCGACGGAAGGGGTCGTGTCGCCTGCCGCCGGGGCGATACCGGCGGGCGCGACGGTGAACGCCCCGCCGCCCGGCACGTACTGCCGCGGCGAAAGGTCGTCAGGGAGCACGACGTCACCGCCGCCCGGCAGCGCGCTGCCGGGTTCCGGCAGCCGGCCGTCGGGCAGAGGGCCGGTGACGAGAGCGAACAGCGGACCGGCGAGCCGGCGCACGCCGTCGGTGACCGGACGGGCAGCCTCGCGGACCGTTTCCACGGCCTGCCCGGCTCCCGTGGACCCGACGGCGCTCAGGGAACCGTCGGCCACGCGCCGCAGTTCCCGTGCTGCCCGCTGCTCGGCGCGCTCCGCCGCGGCCGCGGTCCCGGCGGAGGTGGACGGTCCGGCGGAGCCGGGTGATCCGGCCGTCCCCGCCGACGCGCCCGAAGGGGTCGGCGCGGTAACGGCGTTTCCCGCAGCGGCCGGGCCGGGCACGGCGGCGGTGTCGGCTCCGCTCCCGGTCCGGGCTCCTGCCTGGACCTCGGCGGTGACGTCACCGGCCGGAGGCTCGGCCGCCTGGGCCGGGCCGCAGAAGATCAGGCCCAGCGTCAGAACTCCACCGAGAAGCAGCAGAAGGCGCAGCGTCCGCGAACCGGCCACCGCCCGGCGCAGCGCGCGCGGGACGGCAGCGGTACGGAGCGCTGCGGCAGTCACGGTGGAGGGGCTCTCTCTCGGTCGGCGTCAGCCGGGATCGCGACGATGCTCGCACGAAGCTCCCCGGGCAACGCAAGTCCCGTGTTACCGATGGGTCACCATGTCACGTCCTGTTACTGATGGGCCGCCATGTCCGGTATGGGCAGGGGGCGTTTCTCGATGGCCGCCGCCATGACGTCCGGGAAAAGGTCTGGCGTGCAGGCGAACGCCGGTGCCCCGAGGGCTCCGAGGGCCGCGGCGTGCTCGCGGTCGTAGGCCGGGGCACCCTCGTCGGAGAGCGCCAGCAGAGTGACGAACTGCACTCCGGACGCCTTCATCGCCGCGACCCGCTTCAGCATCTCGTCGCGGATGCCGCCCTCGTAGAGGTCGCTGATCAGGACGACGACGGTGTCGGCGGGGCGGGTGATCTGCGACTGGCAGTACGCCAGCGCCCTGTTGATGTCCGTGCCGCCGCCGAGCTGCGTGCCGAAGAGGACGTCCACGGGGTCGTCGAGCTGGTCGGTCAGATCGACGACGGCGGTGTCGAAGACGACGAGCCGGGTGGCGATGGAGCGCATCGAGGCCAGCACCGCGCCGAAGACCGACGCGTAGACCACGGACGCGGCCATCGAGCCCGACTGGTCGATGCAGAGCACGACCTCCTTCTTCACCGCCTGGGACGCCCGGCCGTAGCCGATGAGCCGCTCGGGGACCACCGTGTTGAACTCGGGCAGATAGTTCTTGAGGTTCGCCCGGATGGTGCGGTCCCAGTCGATGTCCCGGTGGCGCGGCCGGTTGATCCGCGCCGAGCGGTCGAGCGCACCGGTCAGGGTGGACCGGGTGCGGGTGGCGAGCTTCTTCTCCAGTTCCTCGACGACCTTGCGCACGACCGCCCTGGCCGTTTCCTTCGTCGTCTCGGGCATCGCCTTGTTGAGCGAGAGCAGGGTGCCGACGAGGTGTACGTCGGCCTCGACCGCCTCCAGCATCTCGGGCTCCAGCAACAGCGCCGACAGTCCGAGCCGGTCTATCGCGTCACGCTGCATGACCTGCACGACGGAGCTCGGGAAGTACGTACGGATGTCGCCCAGCCAGCGGGCGACGGACGGTGCGGACGAGCCCAGGCCCGCCGAACGGCTCTGTCCGCGGCCTCCATTGGCACTTCCGGCGGACCTGCCGTAGAGAGAGGTGAGCGCGCCGTCCATCGCCGCGTCGGTGCCCGTGAGGGTGCGGCCCGTGCCGTCGGCACCCGGCTCTCCGCCGAGCACCAGCCGCCAGCGCCGCAGCCGCTCGTCGTTCACGCTCGCAGTCATCCGGCCACTCCCGCCAGGTCGTTCAGCTCGTTGTCGTCGATGCCGAGGAGGAGCCCCAGCACGGGAAGCACCGCTTCCGCGCGGGCGGTGTCGAGGCCGGGTCCGAAGCCGGGGATCCCGGCGTCCGTCCGTGCCTGTGCGGCCGCCGTCCCCTGCCCGCGCCGGACGAGTTCGCCCAGCGTGCGGCGGACGCCCGGTTCGTAGGCCGAGAAGGTGCGGCGCAGCAGCGGCAGCACATCGGTGAACGCTTCCGCGGACACGCCGGTCAGCCACGAGTCGACCAGCCCCAGCAGGCGTTCGTCGTGGACGAGCAGCAGCCCTCCGCCGGACGCGCCGCCGACGAAGCCCTCGATCCAGGCGGCCGCCGCGGCCGGCTCCGTGCCCGGGGAGAGCGCGAGTGCCATCAGGCGTGCGGCCTCCTCCTCTGCGAGGTGCCCCTCGTCCAGCAGCAGTCGGGCCGCCCGGCCGCGTACGACCCCGGGGACGGCGTCCCGGCCGGACAGCTTGCGCAGCACGGACCGCCAGCGCTCTCCGATGCCTTCGGCGTCCGGCAGCAGGCCGACGGCCGCGTGCACACCGTCGAGATGGCCCCGCATCTCCTCCGCACCGTCGGCGTCGAGCCCGGTGCAGGCGGGCGGCAGGCCGACGCAGATCCGCTCGGCGAGTCCGGCGGCGACCTCGCCGAGGGCCGCCGTGTCCGTGGCGCGCACGTCGCCGTACCGCAGGGAACGGGCCAGCGCGGGCAGCGCCTGCGCGAGATGGCTCACGTCGGCGTCGAGGGCGGCCCGGTCGGCCAGGGCCTTCATCACCACGGGGAGCGCGTCGGGCAGTTCGGCCAGGAGGCACTGCTCGGCGAGCGCGGTCACCTCGGCGAGTGCCGTCGCGGCGACGGCCTGCGCCTCGGCCTTGGCCGTGGCGGCGGAGAGCACCGTGGTGCCCCAGACGCCGGCCTCGGCGACCTTCACGGACAGCTCGGGCTCCCAGCGCAGCCGCCAGCTCTCCCGGAACGTCCCCGTGCTTCCCCGGCCTGTGGCCGGCTCGCCCCAGCCGACCGCGAGCAGCCGCAGCCGGTGCAGCAGCCGGCTCTTGGCGGCGTCGGTGTCCTTGCGCAGATCCAGGTCCAGTTCGCGCTCGAGTGCCTCCGGCTTGAGCCGCAGACTGCGCTGCTGCCGCGTCAGGTCGCGCTGAAGCGGTACGGCGGGCGCCGTGTCGGGCACCTCGCCGAGGACGTCCCCCACGATGAGCCGGTCCCTGACGAGGTCGAGCGGCACGTCGGAGCCGTCGCACATCACGGCCCGGACGGCGTCGACGGTCTCGGTCAGTCCGGCGAGCGGGCGGCCCCGCATCACGGCCAGCGTCTCGGCGAGCCGCACGGCCTCGATGACATGGGCGGACGACACCGCCCTGTCCTCGTCCCGGAACAGCCGGGCCACCTTCGTCATCCACCGCTCCACGGGCCGGTCGGGAGCGCCGAAGAGGTGGCCGTACCAGCCGGGCGAGTCGATGCCCGCACCGTAGCCGGAGCGGCGCGCCAGTCGGCGGTGGGTCCAGGGCACCCACGTCATGTCCGTCCTGACCTTGGGCAGCCCCTTGAGGAGAGCCTTGTCCGCGGCGACCGTCGTCGCGGTCATGAGCGCCGGCACGTGCCAGGCGCCGCACACGACGGCGACGCCGCTGTCCCCGAACTCCTTCTTCGCGGCGCGGAGCTGGAGCCTCATGAATGCCTCACGGACGAGGTCACGGTCGTGACCGCCGTGGCCGTACGTCTCCCGCAGGGCCGCCATCGCCTCCGCCAGGGCGGCGAACGGCGCGAACGGGTCGGTCCCGCCGGCGGCGCCGTCCGCCGAGCCGCGCTCCGGTGCCGGACGGGCACCCCTGAGCTCGACGACGTCCTCCCACCAGCGCTCCGGGTCGTCGTACCCGGCGGCTCCGGCGAGGACGGCGATCGGGTCGACCCGCACGTCCGGCGTGTCCTGCGAGACGTCCTCGGGACCTGTCCCGGCTTCCCCGGTCATCGCGAGCGAATGCGCCGCGGGCAGGTCGATGAAGCGCACCGCAGCCCCGTTGGCCAGCGCCCACCGGATGGCCACCCACTCGGGTGAGAACTCGGCCAGCGGCCAGAACGCCGCCCTGCCCGGATCGTCCGCGGCGTGCGCGAGCAGGGCGACGGGCGGACGCATCTGCTGGTCGGCGGCCAGCGGGAGCAGTGCGTCGCCCTCCGGCGGCCCTTCGATCAGCACGGCCGCGGGGGCGGCCGCCTCCAGCGCGGCCCGCACCGCCCGGGCCGAGCCCGGCCCGTGGTGGCGGACCCCGAGCAGGAGCGGGGTCATGCGCTCACCTCGCGGCAGGCGCGGTAGAAGTCCTTCCAGCCGTCCCGCTCGCGCACCACCGTCTCCAGATACTCCTGCCAGACGACCCGGTCGGCCGCCGGGTCCCGCACGACCGCGCCGAGGATGCCCGCCGCCACGTCCCCCGGCCGCAGTACGCCGTCACCGAAGTGCGCCGCCAGGGCGAGACCGCCGGTGACCACGGAGATCGCCTCGGCCGTAGACAGCGTCCCGGACGGGGATTTGATCTTCGTGCGGCCGTCGGTGGACACCCCGTCGCGCAGCTCACGGAAGACCGTGACCACCCGGCGGATCTCCTCCAGCCCCTCGGGAGCGGCCGGCAGGTCGAGCGAACGGCCGATCTGGTCGACGCGCCGCGACACGATGTCGACCTCCGCCTCCGGCGTCAGGGGCAGCGGCAGGACGACGGTGTTGAAGCGCCGGCGCAGAGCGCTGGACAGGTCGTTGACCCCGCGGTCGCGGTCGTTGGCGGTGGCGATGAGGTTGAAGCCGCGGACGGCCTGCACCTCCTGGCCCAGCTCCGGGACGGGCAGCGTCTTCTCCGAAAGAATCGTGATCAGCGTGTCCTGCACATCGGCCGGGATGCGGGTGAGCTCCTCGACGCGGGCGGTCATGCCCTCGGACATGGCGCGCATGACGGGGCTGGGGACCAGCGCGTCCCGGCTGGGGCCGTGTGCCAGCAGCTGGGCGTAGTTCCAGCCGTAGCGGATGGCTTCCTCCGGCGTGCCGGCGGTGCCCTGGACAAGAAGGGTGGAGTCGCCGCTGACGGCCGCGGCGAGATGCTCCGACACCCAGGTCTTCGCGGTGCCCGGCACGCCGAGGAGCAGCAGAGCGCGGTCGGTCGCGAGCGTGGTGACGGCCACCTCGACGATCCGGCGGGGTCCCACGTACTTCGGTGTGATCACCGTGCCGTCGGGAAGCGTGCCGCCGAGCAGGTAGGTGGCGACGGCCCAGGGCGACAGACGCCAGTTCACCGGCCGCGGCCGGTCGTCGGCCGCGGCCAGCGCCTTCAGCTCGTCGGCGAAAGCGTCCTCCGCGTGCGGCCGCAGGGCTTCGTTCCCCGCCTTGGCAACGGTTTCTGACACGGTCATGGATCCCCCTCCAGATCGTTCGACCCGATGTGGGACCCACCGTGCACCATGCCACTGACAATCGGCCCGGCCTCGGCATGACCGCAGGTCAGAGGCCGAAAGCCGGTGTGGACAAAGGGAGTCAGCCGCCGACCGGGGACTCCGCGATGCAGCCTCCCGCGGTGGCGAGGCCCTCGCCCGTCTCCTCCTTCAGCACCTTGCCCTTGTGCGTGATCCTGCACGTGACCTCGGTGCCGGTGAGGTCGGCGGCGACCGGCATCACCGCGGCGGGCATGATGCCGCGCAGCGTGACCGTCTTCGTCCACGGCAGGGTGGGCTTGTCCACCGTCTCGATCTTCGGGTTCATCGCCTCGCCGCCACCGCCGTGGTACTGGATCGAGTCGACGTTCTTGCCGGTGACCTCGTACGTCACCTCGTACTTCTCGTCGACCGCCTTGTCCACCTGGTCGACCGCCTCGGAGCAGGCGGTGAGACCGAAGGCCAGACCGGCCGCGATGCCGGTGGCTGTGACGGCGCGGACCGCCGTACGGATAGAGCGCTTCATGCTGGATCCCCCCGGATCTTCCGAATTCGACACTGCGTCAAAACTAGCAAAGCCGGCGCGGGCCAACACCCCTGCGGCAGGGGCGGATTCGCAGGTCAGAGCGATTGTCAGTGGTCCCCCGTAGCGTCGTTCCCATGCTGCTTTCAAACGGGGGAACGGCCCCTGCCTCCATGGATCAAGGGGTGGCACGCTGGGCCGCGGAGCAGGTGCTGTCGCTGGCTCCTGACGACGCATCACGCAAGGCGGGAAGCAAGCTCGGTGCGGCCGGTCCCTGGTCGGGCGCGGGCTGCGACCCGTCCGGTGCCGTGTGGGGCCTGTGCAAGGGCAGCGGCAGCAAGCCGTACCAGACGGTCGTGGACACCACCGGCCCGGCGTACAAGTGCAGTTGCCCGAGCCGGAAGTTCCCGTGCAAGCACGCTTTGGGGCTGCTGCTGCTCTGGGCGTGCGACGAGCAGACCGTCGCGCACTCCGAGGTGCCGGAGTGGGCGGACGAATGGCTGTCGGGACGCAGGAACCGCACGGCGGCCAAGGAACAGCCGGACACCGGATCCGGCGCGAAGAGCGCCGACCGGGAGGCGGCCAGACGGCGGGCGGAACGCAGGGCGGAGCGGATCACCGCGGGCGCCACGGAACTGGAACAGCGACTCGCCGACCTGCTGCGCGGCGGTCTCGCGGCCACGGAGCGGTCCGGATACGGGCTCTGGGAGGAGACCGCCGCACGCATGGTCGACGCCCAGGCCCCGGGCCTCGCAGCGCGTGTCAGGGAGCTCGGCGCGATCCCGGGCTCCGGGCCCGGCTGGCCGGTGCGGCTGCTGGAGGAATGCTCCCTGATCCATCTGCTGGACTCCGCCTGGCTGGGTCGCGAGCGGCTGCCCGAGGCGCTGGCCGCCACCGTCCGTGGCAGGGTCGGCCTGCCGTCGGCCGCGGAAGGCCCCGCGGTCCGGGACCAGTGGCTGGTCCTCGCCCAGTACGACTCGGCCGACGGCAAGCTCACCACCCGGCGCGTCTGGCTGCACGGGCGGGAGTCGGGGCGCACGGCGCTGCTGCTGTCCTTCGGCGCGGCGGGCAGACCTCCGCAACTCGCCCTGCCGGTAGGGCTGATGATCGACGCCGAGGTCACTCCGCACGGCGCCGGCCGGCCGAGGGCGGAACTGGGCACGCAGTTCGGCCCACCCGTCGCCATCGACGCACCACCGCCGGGCGGGCCGTGCGCCTCGGCGGCCGACGCGTACGGGCAGGCCCTGCGCGACGACCCGTGGCTGGATTCCTGGCCGGTCACGCTCACCGGCGTCATCCCCGTGCCCGACGGGACGGGATGGCAGCTCGTCGACGCCGACGGCGGCGCGGCGCTGCCCGTCGCCGCCGCGGCGCTCACCCGCCCGGGCCTGTGGAAGCTCGTGGCCCTCGCCGGCGGCCGGCCGGTCACCGTGTTCGGCGAGTTCGGCCACCGCGGCTTCATGCCCCTGGCGGCCTGGCCGGAGGACATGTCCGAGACGGTCCCGCTGATCTGAACGTAGGGAGACCTCATGACCACCACCGCCAGTGCGTCACCGTGGGAAGAGCTCGTCACCTCGGCCCTGCTCGGCACCGACCGCCGGACACCGCCGACCGGTACGACACCCGCCGGCAAGGACGCGCCCGTCGCCCTGCTCGACGCGGCCGCCCTGCACACCGTGCGGCGCCGCGCAGGGCTGAGTCCCGCGCCGCCGGCGGGCGGCGGCACGTTGCCGGAGCCGGCGCCGCACGACGGGCGCCGTGCCCTGCCACCGGCCGCGCGGCGACGGCTCGTCCAGCTGCTGGCCGACCGTTCCGGTTCCTCGGGCTCAGGGGGCAGGCGCGGCACCACCCCGGACCTCACCGAGCTGCTCCCCCAATGGCTCGCCGCCGCCAACGAGCACGGCTACCAGGCACCGGCGTCCGTGCTGCCCGCGCTGCTCGACGCGGCCCGTGCCCGCACGGACCTGCGCCCCCATGCGCTGACGCTCGCCGGGCCGCGCGGACTGTGGCTCGCCCGGCTGAACCCGGAGTGGAAGTTCGCGCTGCGAGGCGGTTCCGCGGGCTCCACGCTGCCGGACATGGACGACGGGGAGGCCGTGCGGAAGCTGTGGGAGGAAGGCCTGTTCGCCGAACGCGTCGCGCTGCTCGCGGGTCTGCGCGTCCACGACGCCGGCTCCGCACTGGAGTTGCTCGCCTCGACATGGGCCACCGAGCGGGCGGAGGACCGGCTCATGTTCCTCGACTCCCTGCGGTCGGGACTGTCCGACGCGGACGAGCCGTTCCTGGAACAGGCGTTGTCCGACCGCAGCCGCAACGTCCGCTCCACGGCCGCCGAACTCCTCTCCGCCCTGCCGCATTCCGCGCTCGCCGGCCGCATGGCGGCGCGTGCCGCGTCGTGCGTCTCCATGGACCGCAGCGGCGGCGACGAAGCGATGATCGTCGTGGAGGCGCCCCATGAATGCGACGCGGACATGCAGCGTGACGGCATCGTTCCGGCCCCGCCGTCAGGCCGCGGCGAACGGTCCTGGTGGCTCGGCCAGCTGGTCGAGGCCGCCCCTCTCTCCGTCTGGCAGGACCGGCTGGGCGGGCGGTCGGTGCGCGAGATCGTCGCACTGCCGGTGTCCGACGGCTGGGCGGACGAACTGCACGCGGCCTGGTGCCGGGCAGCGGTACGGCAGCACGACGCCGACTGGTCGCGCGCCCTGCTCGGCACGCCCGCCGCACCGCCGTCGACCGGTCCGGGGACGACCTCGCCGGCCGAGCGGTCGAAGCTCCTCGCCGCCCTGTCCGACGACGAACGGGCCGCATGGGTGGCCGAGTTCATAGCGGCGCACGGCCTGTCGGAAGCGTTCCAGCTGCTCGGTGTGTGCACGGTGCCATGGGCCGCACCGCTCGGCCGGGCGGTCGTCGACGCGCTCGACATCGCGCGTGACGCGGGCAGCTACCCGTGGAGCTTCAGCGGTGTGATGGGCCTGGCGGAACGCTGCCTGTCGCCGGAAGAGGCGGACCGGCTGGAGGTTCTCACGGCCGTACCGGACGAAAAGGAGGACGCGTCACCGGGCGCGGGCGGCTACTGGTCGGAAGCGTTCCAGCGCCTGGTCTCGACGCTGCGCCTGCGGGCGGCGATGCACGAGGAACTCGCCGGAGCCTGACCGCCCGGGCCCCCCGGCCCGCCGGCCTGTGCGGCAGGCGTCCGGCCGGCCCGGGTGTCCGGCCCCCGCCGGAACGCGGGGCCGGCGCGGGCTCGGGCGGTGCGGGCGCGGTGGCGGCGCGGTGCGGGTCCGGGGTGCAGGCGTGGGTGCGCGGCGCGGGCGTACCGGCGCGACCCGGCAAGGGCGCACCCCCGCGCCCGGCCGCGCCGACCACGTCACGCCGCTCAGTGGCCCGGCGGCGCAGCGCGCAAACCCGACCGCGCGCCGCCGGCTACGCCTCCGCGGTCGCCCGGACGTTCGCGTTGACCCAGTCCACGATCGACGCCGTCGTCGCGCCGGGCGTGAAGATCTCCGCGACGCCCTGCTCCTTCAGCGGTGCGATGTCCGCCTCCGGGATGATCCCACCGCCGAAGACCTTGATGTCTTCCGCCTCGCGCTCCTTGAGAAGCTCGATGACCTTGGCGAAGAGCGTGTTGTGCGCTCCGGAGAGGATCGACAGACCGATCGCGTCGGCGTCCTCCTGGATAGCCGTGTCGACGATCTGCTCCGGTGTCTGGTGGAGCCCGGTGTAGATGACCTCCATACCGGCGTCGCGCAGCGCCCGCGCGATCACTTTGGCCCCGCGGTCGTGGCCGTCGAGACCCGGCTTGGCCACCACCACGCGGATCGGACCAGTCACACCCATCACTGCCTCCTGGGTCCCCGCGGCCCGTGAGGGCGCGCGAAGAGTGAACGAACGTTATCTCCAGCATCCCGCAACCGGCCGTTTCGCGGTGCGCGGGGAGGGGGAAATCACACGTAGGACATTTTTCGCCGAGCGTTCGTACCGGCTTCAGGCAGCGCGCCACCCACGCGCGGCCCCGCGGGCACGGTCGCACGGGGAGCCGCCGCAGGTCCACAACGGGTCGTCGCACCACCGTGCCGACAGCCGCACGGCACGGTGG
>NZ_JBSGZJ010000220.1:0-11474 GCF_053610925.1 Streptomyces sp. NPDC054847
TCTTCACACCTCACGCGGGTGCCTACGGCCAGTTGCCGCCGTCACCGCCGCCGTTGCCCTGGCCGCGGTTGTTGCCGCCGCCGATCAGGTCCGGCGGGATGGAGATGCCGGGCCACGGCTCCTCGTCACCGGGTTTGCCGTCGTCCGGCTTGTCCCGGTCCTTCTCCTTGTCCTTGTCGTCCTTCGGGACGTCCGGGATGTGCACGCCGACGAAGGGCGGAGCGGGCTCGCTGGCCAGCGCCCCCGTCATCGCGTCCTTCCAGATCGGACCCGGGACCGCGCCACCGAAGACCTTCTCGTGGTACTGGCCGCCGATGGTGATGTACTCCATCTTCACCTGCTGGCTGGCGCTGCCGACCCAGACGGCGCCCGACATGTTCGGGGTGTAGCCCACGAACCAGGCGTTCTTCCTGAAGTCGGTCGTACCGGTCTTGCCCGCGTTGTCGCGGCTCTGCAGACCGGCCTGTCGGCCGGTACCGGAGTCGACCACTCCGCGCAGCAGGGTGTTGATCGTGTCGGCGGTCCGCTCGGACATCGCCTTGCTGCACTCGGTCTGCGGGACCTTCAGGCTCTTGCCGTCGGCCGTCTTGATCGACTCGATGGCGGTCGGCGTGCAGTAGGTCCCGCGGTTGGCGAAGGTCGCGTAGGCGTTGGCCATCACGAGGGGCGCGATACCGGTGGAGCCGAGGGTGAGCGCCGAGGGTACTTCCGGCAGTTTTGTGTTGTTGCCCTGCACCACGCCCAGCTTGCCGGTCAGCTCCGTGATCGGGCACATCCCGATCTCGCCGATCATCTGCACGAAGTAGGTGTTGACGGACAGCGCCATCGCTTCCTTGAGCGGGTACGGCCCGACCTCGGTCTCGTTCTCGTTCTCCAGCGTGGTGTTGTCGGTGTTGACCCACGGCTTGCCGCTGCACGTCGACACCGACTGCGGGTACGGCATCTTGTACGGCGACGGGTAGACCTGCGTCGGCGGCTTGCCCTGCTCCAGGGCCGCGGCGGCCAGGAACGGCTTGAAGGTCGAGCCGACCGGGAAGCCGAAGTTCGAGCCGCCCATGTCGTGGTTGACCGAGTAGTTGATCTGGGTCTCGTTCTTGCCGAAGCCGTACGGCTTGGACTGACCCATGGCGACGATCTTGCCGGTCCCGGGCTGGACGAGCGTGACCGCGGCGGCGACCTTGTCGGTCTGGTAGACGTGGTCCTTTATCGAATTCTGCGCCGATGCCTGGGCCTGCGGGTCCAGGGTGGTCCTGATCGTCAGACCGCCCTGGTTCCAGACCTTGAGCCGGTCCTCCCTGGTCTTGCCGAAGACCGGGTCGGTCAGGAACACCTGGCGTACGTAGTCGCAGAAGAAGCCGGCGCCGTTGACGGCGGTGATGCAGCCGTTCTTGGGCTTGCTGACGTTCAGCTTGATCGGGCTCGCCTTGGCCTTGTCCGCCTCGGCCTGGGAGATGTCCCGGACGTCCGCCATGCGCTGGAGCACGATGTTGCGGCGCTTGGTCGCCTCTTCCGAGTCGTTGACCGGATCGAAGCGGCTGGGCGACTGGACGATGCCGGCGAGCAGCGCGGCCTCCTCCAGCTTCAGGTCCTTCGCCTTCTTGGAGAAGTACCGCTGGGACGCGGCCTCGACGCCGTACGCCTGCTGACCGAAGAACGTGATGTTGAGGTAGTTCTCGAGAATCTTCTTCTTGCCCAGTTCCTCTTCGACCTGGATCGCGTACTTCAGTTCGCGGATCTTCCGGCCGAGGGTCTGCTGGGTGGCCTGGGCGACCTTGTCGGGGTCGTCACCGGCCTCCTCCACGAAGACGTTCTTCACGTACTGCTGGGTGAGGGTCGAGGCGCCTTCGGAGACGCCGCCCGACTGCGCGTTCTTGTTCAGTGCGCGCAGCACGCCCTTGAGGTCGATCGCGCCGTGGTCGTAGAAGCGGGCGTCCTCGATCGCGACGATCGCCTTCTGCATGTACGGGGAGATGTCCTCGATCGGCACGACCGTGCGGTCACGGGAGTAGACCGTGGCGATCGGACCGCCCTCGGAGTCGAGGATCGTGGTGCGCTGACTCAGCGGCGGAGTCTTGAGGTTGGCCGGGATGGTGTCGAATCCCTCGACCGTTCCCTTGGCCGCGAGTCCCAGTGCTCCGGCGGCGGGCAGGGCGATGCCCGCCAGCACGGCTCCGGCGAGCACGCTGACACCGAGGAACTTGGCGGCCTGCTGGGTCCCGGTCAGACCACCGCCCGAGCGCTTCTTTGGCATGGGGCCAGCCTACGTTCTCATTCGCCGGACACGCGTAAAGGCATTGGCCTAAGCTGCTCACAACTGTCACAGCAGTGCGGTTCTGCATCAAGCACTTGACATGATTTCCGCTGTACCCGAATCCGGCGGAGTTGTGTCCGTCAGTCATGTCCGTATCCGGCGCTTGTGTTACCCGGTGCCCCTTGTGACCCAACTGAACTGCCCCGCTATGTCGGCTTTGTTCGGTATGCCCTCAGGTCACTCCCCTGGGTGATCTGCCGCGTACGCATAGTCCGTTCGGGCCATTCAAGATTGGGCCCCAAGGGGGTGTTGCGCTGTGCCCACCTTCCGTAACGTCCTCAACTGGCAGCGGTGAATATGCCGCTGCCGCCGTGGGGGAGCCTCGATTCGGGAGAGGACGGCGCCGGCATGGGCTGGGTAACCGACTGGAGTGCGCAGGCAGCCTGCCGCACTACTGATCCGGATGAACTGTTCGTACAAGGGGCAGCGCAGAACAGGGCCAAGGCGGTGTGCACCGGATGCCCGGTGCGGACCGAATGCCTGGCCGACGCGCTCGACAACCGCGTCGAGTTCGGCGTCTGGGGCGGAATGACGGAGCGGGAGCGACGCGCATTGCTGCGCAGACGCCCCACCGTCACCTCCTGGCGCAGGCTGCTCGAGACCGCACGCACGGAATACGAGCGCAGCGCGGGGATTCTGCCCGTCGCCCTCGACGACGACGAGACCTACGAGGCGTACGCCGCGGTCGGCTAGCTGTCGGCGGTCGCACCGGAAGCACCGGTCGTACCGGGCGGCTGACGGGCTCGGTCTCGGCCGCGGTCGGCCTATCCCTGGTGGTACGGGCCGCGAGTGGCCTTCGTGGTGTCCGTGTCCGCCACGGGTGTCCGAGGCATGCCTTGAGGGCGCGCTGGGCCGAGGTGCCTCCACAGCGCGCACCGACGTGCCGAACAGCAGGCGCGGGCACGCCGGGCCATCCGGTCATGCCCCCATGCCGGACCACACGGCGAACCGTGCCCTGAAGATCCCGCGCCCGTGCTGAGGCGTCGACGCACCGCGAGCGATGCGCGGAGCCGTGCGCTGAAGGCGGCTACGCCGCCCCGGCCGGGGCGAGACCCCCCGTGGCGAGGCGGTCGCCGATGGCGCGCAGGCCGGCGAGATCGTGCACGTCGCCCGGGAGGGCGGGGACCTCGGCCACCGGCACCTCCGGGTGGAGCGCGGTGAAACGGTCACGCGTGCGCTGTTCACGCGCAAGCACCTGCATGCGCTCGGCATGCAGACGCAGCAGACCGGCAGTCATCTCCTGCGTGGTCTGCGTCGGGGAACTCTTCGACTCTGCGGGTTCTTCGGCGACTTGCGGGTGGGCTTCGGGGGCGTGGCCCGCGGACGGGGATTCGGGAGAGACGGCCACGGCGTCACGAACACCAGTCTTCCCGTGCCCCTGATCCACAATGCCGCCTTCATCAAGATTTTCCGCGGCCGCGAGCGCACGCTCCGCCGACAGCCGCGCGGCGCCGCTGACGTGCACCCGGTTGAGGACCAGGCCGGCGAGCGGCATGTCCTCCTCCGCCAGCCGTTCCACGAAGTACGCCGCCTCCCGCAGCGCGTCACGCTCGGGTGCCGCGACCACCATGAACGCCGTCCCCGGCGCCTGAAGCAGCCGGTACGTCGCGTCCGCGCGGGTGCGGAACCCGCCGAACATCGTGTCCATCGCGGCCACGAACGTCTGCACGTCCCGCAGTAGTTGGCCCCCGAGCAGCTTTCCGAGGGTGCCCGTCATCATCGACATGCCGACGTTGAGGAACTTCATCCCCGCCCGGCCGCCCATCTTCGCCGGCGCCATCAGCAGCTTGATGAATTTGCCGTCGAGGAACGACCCCAGGCGCTTGGGCGCGTCGAGGAAGTCCAGCGCGGAGCGCGACGGCGGGGTGTCCACGATGATCAGGTCCCACTCGTCGCGCGCCCGCAGCTGGCCCAGCTTCTCCATGGCCATGTACTCCTGCGTGCCGGCGAAACCGGCGGACAGGGACTGGTAGAAGGGGTTCTCCAGGATGGCGCGGGCCCGGTCCGCATCAGCGTGCGACTCGACGATCTCGTCGAAGGTCCGCTTCATGTCGAGCATCATGGCGTGCAACTCCCCGCCGCCCTCGATGCCTTCGACCCGGCGCGGAGTGTTGTCGAGCGAGTCGATGCCCATGGACTGCGCGAGCCGCCGGGCCGGGTCGATGGTGAGGACGACCACCTTGCGGCCGCGCTCCGCCGCCCGTACCCCCAGCGCCGCGGCCGTCGTCGTCTTACCGACGCCACCGGCGCCGCAGCACACGATGATCCGGGTGGCGGGGTCGTCGATGAGGGGATCGACCTCCAGCCGGGCCGATGCGTCCAGGGTCATGAGCCGGCCCCTTGCTTGCGCAGTTCCTTCGCCAGTTGGTAGAGCCCTGCCAGGTCGACTCCCTCGCTGAGCATGGGGAGTTCGTAGGCACCCAGCTCCAGGGTGTTGAGCGCCTTGCGCTGCTCGCGCTCCAGCTCCACACGCTGCGCGTGTTCGGACGCCTGCTCCAGCAGCGGGGTGACGAGCCCCGCGGCGCCGGTGACGCCGGCGGCCTTGAGCGCGTCGGTGACGGCGGCGCGCCGGCCGTTCGCCGCGTCGTGCACGGCGTCCTCGTCGAGGAGATGCGGCCGGACCATGTTCACGATGGCGTTGCCCACCGGCAGGTCGGCCGCGCGGAGCTCTGCGACACCGTCGGCGGTCTCCTGGACGGGCATCTCCTCCAGCAGCGTGACCAGGTGGACGGCCGTCTCAGGCGACTTGAGGACCCGCATCACCGCCTGCGCCTGATTGTGTATCGGGCCGATCCGGGCCAGGCCCGCCACCTCGTCGTTGACGTTCAGGAAGCGGGTGATGCGGCCGGTGGGCGGCGCGTCCATGACCACGTAGTCGTAGACGTACCGCCCCTGTCTGTCCCGGCGGCGCACGGCCTCGCAGGCCTTGCCCGTCAGCAGCACGTCCCGCACGCCCGGGGCGATGGTCGTCGCGAAGTCGATCGCGCCGAGCTTCTTCAGGGCGCGGCCCGCGCTGCCGAGTTTGTAGAACATCTGGAGGTAGTCGAGGAGGGCGCGCTCGGCATCGATGGCCAGCGCGAACACCTCACCGCCGCCGGAGGCGACGGCGATCTTGCGCTCCTCGTAAGGAAGGGCCTCCGTCTCGAACAGCTGGGCAATGCCCTGCCTGCCCTCGACCTCGACGAGAAGAGTCCGCTTTCCCTCTGTCGCGAGGGCGAGCGCGAGGGCAGCGGCCACCGTGGTCTTACCGGTACCGCCCTTGCCGCTGACGACCTGGAGCCTGCTCACGTATTCGAGCCTAACCAGTCGGACCCCGCCCTACGCACGAGGCTGCCTGCGGCCTGTGTCACGGACCGGGTGGAGGGTGCGGCTACAGTCGGCTCCATGACCAAGTGGGAATACGCGACCGTACCGCTTCTCGTGCACGCGACGAAGCAGATTCTGGACACCTGGGGCGAGGACGGCTGGGAGCTGGTCCAGGTCGTACCCGGGCCGAACAACCCCGAGCAGCTCGTGGCCTATCTGAAGCGGGAGAAGTCCTCGTGAGCGGCGTGGTCGACGCCAGGCTCGCCGAACTCGGGCTGACGCTGCCCGAGGTCGTTCCGCCGCTCGCCGCCTACCAGCCCGCCGTCGTGTCCGGCGCGTACGTCTACACCGCCGGGCAGCTCCCGATGGTGGAGGGCAAGCTGCCGGTCACCGGCAAGGTGGGTGCGGAGGTGACCCCGGAGGAGGCCAAGGAACTGGCGCGCACCTGTGCGCTGAACGCCCTGGCCGCCGTGAAGTCGGTCATCGGTGACCTGGACCGGATCGCGCGGGTCGTGAAGGTCGTCGGCTTCGTCGCCTCGGCGTCGGACTTCACCGGGCAGCCGGCCGTTCTCAACGGAGCGAGCGAGCTGCTGGGCGAGGTGCTCGGCGACAAGGGCGTGCACGCCCGCAGCGCGGTGGGTGTCGCGGTGCTGCCGCTGGACGCTCCCGTCGAGGTCGAGATCCAGGTGGAGCTCGCCCAGGGCTGAGCCCGGCCGACACCCCGGTCAGTACATGTACGGCCCCGTGCCCCCGGATTCCCGGCGGGCGCGGGGCCGTCGCCGTTCCGCCGGTGCGCCGATCCTCCCGCGCCGGTCTTGACGCGGACGCGTCGGTGGGTGTGCCCTGTCCCTTGGCGTCCATGGTTAGGAATCCTTCCTATCGGTGTGAACGCTCTCGTGGAATCGGCGAGCAGTCGCACGCACCTCCTCCATCCCCTCGTCCCCCGAACGAAAGTGGGAGGAAACAGTGGCATCCACCCCCCGCCCACGGGCCGCCCTCGGCGTTCTCGTGGCCGCCGCGACCGCGGCGTTATCCGTTGCGGCACCACCTCTCGCGGGCACGGCAGCCGCCGTTCCCGTCGCGTACGAGGCCGAAGCGGCCAAGGTCTCCCAAGGCGCGGTCGACTCCGACCACACAGGTCACTCCGGCACCGGCTACGTGAACTTCCAGCCGGTGACGGGCGCCTACGTCGAGTTCACCGTCGCCTCCGACCGGACCACCGACGCGACCCTCGAATTCCGGTACGCCAACGGCACGTCCGCGAACCGCCCCCTCGACATCCGGGTCAACGGCGCCCTCGTCGCCGACGACCGCGCCTTCCCCGCCACCGGCGCCTGGACCACCTGGCGGACCGTCACCGCGAACGCCGCCCTCAAAGCGGGCGACAACACGGTCCGGGTCACCACCGCGGCGTCCGACGGGCCCAACCTGGACAAGCTCACCGTCACGGCGAGCGGCCCTGCCGACACGCAGAGACCGACGGCCCCCGCCAACCTGCGCAAGGACAAGGAGCCCACCGCGACGAGCGTCTCGCTCGCCTGGGACGCCGCCTCCGACGACACGGCCGTCACCGGCTACGACGTCTACCAGCACGGCCAGTTGATGAAGCAGGTCGGAGGCACCGCCCTCGCGGCCACCGTCGACGGGCTCGACCCGGAAACGGCCTACGACTGGACGGTCTTCGCCCGTGACGCCGCCGGCAACGTCTCCGGCGCCAGCAACGCCGTCACCGTCTCCACGCTGCCCGCCCCGCCCGACACGCAGGCCCCCAGCGTGCCCAGCGGCCTGCGCTCCGCCGGCGCGGGCGCGACCGCCGTCGACCTCGTGTGGACCGCGTCCACGGACGACACGGGCGTCGCCGGATACGAGATCCACCGCGACGGGGCCGCGGCCGCTACCGCCGACGCCACCTCCGCGACCGTCGGCGGCCTGACCCCGGACGCGTCGTACCGCTTCAAGGTCAGGGCCTTCGACCGCAAGGGCAACAGGTCCGCCTTCAGTCCCGAGATCACCGTCAGGACCCGTGGCGCGATCCCCGGCGGTACTCCCGACCCTGGCACGGTCTCCACCCTGGCCGGCGGCGTGGACGTCGCCTGGGGGCTCGGTTTCCTGCCGGACGGCACCGGCGTCTTCACCGAGCGGAACACCTTCAACGTCTACACGCTCTCCAGGACCGGTCAGAAGACGCTTGTCGGCAAGGTCCCCGAGTCGCAGACCACCGGCGGTGAGGGAGGCCTGATGGGCCTCGAGGTCAGCCCGGACTTCGCCACCGACCGCCTGCTGTACTTCCTGCACACCTCAGGCGACGGCAACCGCATCGCTCGCATGAAGCTCGAGAACAACAGCCTCAGCGGCTACACCGTGCTGCTCGCAGGCATGGAGAAGAGCCGCTTCCACAACGGCGGCAGGCTGCGCTTCGGCCCCGACGGGAAGCTGTACGCCGCCATGGGCGACGCGCAGAGCTCCAGCAAGGCCCAGGACAAGAACTCCCTCAACGGCAAGATCCTCCGGATCGACCGCGACGGTTCGATTCCCGCGGACAACCCCTTCGGCAACGCCGTCTGGTCCCTGGGACACCGCAACCCGCAGGGCCTCGACTTCGACTCGCAGGGCCGCCTCTGGCAGGCCGAGTTCGGCAACAGCGTCATGGACGAGGTCAACCTGATCCGCAAGGGCGGCAACTACGGCTGGCCCGCCTGCGAGGGCACCAGCGGCAGCTGCTCGGGCTACCTCGCGCCGAAGAAGACCTGGCCGACGGCTCAGGCCTCACCCAGCGGCCTGACGATCATCAACGACCACGTCTTCGTCGCCACGACCAGGGGCGAACGCGTTTACCGGATGCGCATCGACACGAGCAGCAACCTGGTGGAGCAGAAGATCTACTTCCAGGGCACCTACGACCGGCTGCGCACCGTCGAGGTCGACCACCAGGGCGACATCTGGCTCACCACGTCGACCGACAAGGACGGCGTGAACGGAAACGACAGGATCCTGCGGATCGACATCGTGTACTCGGGCGCAGGAGCGGCCCGCGGGACCGGCCGCGGGAAGGAGACTCTCGAACATCGGCGCGGAAGCGCATAGCATCCGCCCATGTCCAATGGTCAGTGGTACCCGCCGGAATGGCCCGACCGTATCCGCGCACTCGCCGCCGGTGAGCTCACCGCCGTGGTCCCCAAGCGGGCCGCCACGGTGATGCTGCTGCGTGACACCCCCGACGGTACCGCTGTCCACATGCTGCGACGACGCGCCTCCATGGCCTTCGCCGGAGGCGCGTACGCCTACCCGGGCGGCGGTGTGGACCCGAGGGACGACCGGCCGGTGCGCTGGGCCGGTCCCTCCCTGGACGTCTGGGCGGAGCGCCTCGGAGTCGACGACACGGCGTCCGCGCAGGCCATCGTGTGCGCCGCGGTGCGGGAGACGTTCGAGGAGGCGGGCATCCTGCTGGCCGGCCCCGCTCCCGACACCGTCGTCGGGGACACGACGGGCGACGACTGGGAGGCGGACCGGCAGGCACTGGTCGACCGCGGACTGTCCTTCGCGGACTTCATCGACCGCCGGGGCCTCGTGCTGCGGTCCGACCTGCTGGGCGCCTGGGCGCGCTGGATCACGCCGGAGTTCGAGCCACGCCGCTACGACACCTGGTTCTTCGTGGCCGCCCTGCCCGAGGGCCAGCGCGCCCGCAATGTGTCGACCGAGGCGGAGTCGACGGTCTGGATCAGCCCTGCCGACGCCACGGACGGGTACGACAAGGGTGAGCTGCTGATGATGCCGCCGACGGTCGCGACGCTGCGGACGCTCCAGGCGTTCCGTACGTCCGCCGAGGCGCTGGCGGCGGCGGCGAGCCAGGACATGACCCCGGTGCTGGCCAAGGCCCGGCTAGAGAACGGCGAGGTCGTCCTCAGCTGGCCGGGGCACGAGGAGTTCACCAAGCACGTCTCCACGGGAGGTCCGCGATGACCGACGCAGCCACTCTGCCGGGGCAGCCCCGCGGTGGTGTGCTGTCGGGGCCCGCCACCGCCCGTGCCGTCAACGTCCTCGCGCCGAACGCGTCCGCCATGACCCTCGACGGGACCAACACCTGGATCGTCTCCGAGCCGGACTCCGAGCTCGCGGTCGTCGTCGATCCCGGACCGCTCGACGACACGCACCTGCGGGCCGTCATCGCCACGGCGGAACGCGCGGGCAAGCGGATCGCCCTCACCCTGCTCACCCACGGCCATCCCGACCACGCCGAGGGCGCCTCCCGTTTCGCGGAACTGACCGGTACGAACGTCCGGGCCCTCGACCCGGCGCTGCGGCTCGGCGACGAGGGGCTCGCCCCCGGAGACGTGATCACCACGGGCGGCCTGGAGATGAGGGTCGTCCCCACCCCGGGGCACACCGCGGACTCCCTCAGCTTCCACCTGCCCGCCGACCGGGCCGTACTGACCGGCGACACGATCCTCGGCCGCGGCACGACGGTCGTCGCGCACCCGGAGGGACGGCTCGGCGACTACCTCGACTCCCTGCGGCGGCTGCGCTCGCTCACCGTCGATGACGGCATCCACATCGTGCTGCCGGGCCACGGGCCGGTTCTCGACGACGCCCAGGGCGCCGTCGAGTACTACCTCGCGCACCGCGCGACCCGGCTCGCCCAGGTGGAGACGGCAGTCGAGGACGGCTGGACCACCCCCTCCGAGGTGGTCGCCCAGGTGTACGCGGACGTGGACAGGTCGCTGTGGCCCGCCGCGGAGCTCTCCGTGCGCGCACAGCTGGAGTACCTGCGGGAGCACGGGCTGATCGGCCCCTGACAGCCGGACGGGTGCAGCTCGGCTGAGCGGCCGCACCGGCGCCTTTGCGCGGTCCCCGGCACGGACGGAACCGGCCGGCCATCCTCCGGCGTCGTGGTGCGAGCGATGCTTTACGCTCCGCTTACTTGCGGCATTCGTTCCCGGGGGGAAACCGTGTTCGTACTCTTCGTCATCCTCGTCATCGCCGCGGCGGTGATGTACCTCGTCGCCAGAGGCGGCGACAACAAGGGGCTCAAGCTCGGCGCGGTGGGCGCGCTCATCGCCGGCCTCTTCTCGGGCATAGCCAGCTGTGTCCACGTCATCAGCGCCTACGAGGTCGGTGTGCCCGTCACCTTCGGCAAGGTCGGCTCGCCCATGAACTCGGGCATGAACATCACGTCACCGTTCACCAACGTCACCACCTTCTCCACCCGCCCCGTGGACCTCAATCTCTCCGACAAGGACGTGGTCGAGGTGCGCTCCTCGCAGGGCGGTGTGATGTACGTGGAGGTCACCGTGAAGTGGGCGGTCACCCCCGCGAAGGCGGTCGAGCTGTACCGGCTCGCGGGCAGCGAGGACGCCATTCAGCAGCGCCTGGTCTTCCCCGACAGCCGGGAGATCATCCGCAACGTCTTCGCCCGTCACACGAGCGAGGAGGGCTACACCTCCGCACGCGAGAAGATCAACGCGGAGATCGGCGACCTGATCAAGGAGCGTCTGGCGCCCCGCGGGATCGCCGTCACCACCGTCAACCTGCGCAATGTGCGGCCGTCCGAGCAGCTGCAGGAGCAGATCGACCGCAAGATCCAGCAGCAGCAGGCGACAGAGCGGGCGACGGAGGCGGCGCGGACCGCCACGGCGGAGGCCGAGCGCCGCCGGATCGAGGCCGAGGGCATCGCCAAGGCCAACAAGATCCTCAACGACTCCCTCAGCGACAGGGTGCTCGCCAACCAGTGCATCGAGGCCTTCAAGGAGGCGGCGGCGAAGAACCCCGTGTACGCGGTTCCGTGCGGCACCGGCACGGGGAACCCGCTGATCGTGGACGGCAGCAAGAGGTGAGCAGCAAGGGCTGAACAGCGCACGAG
>NZ_JBSGZJ010000221.1:0-11452 GCF_053610925.1 Streptomyces sp. NPDC054847
CACCTCAGGTGTCCGGGGCCCTCCCCTATGTGTCCCGGCCGGGTCAGTAGCCGAAGTTCTGCGTCCACCAAGGGCCGCCGTCGGCGATGTGCACACCGATGCCCAGCGTTGTGAAGTCGCAGTTCAGGATGTTCGCGCGGTGTCCCTCGCTGTTCATCCAGGAGTTCATGACCGCGTTGGCGTCGGCCTGGCCGCGGGCTATGTTCTCGCCGCCGAGATTGCTCACGCCGGCCTGCTCCGCACGGTCCCACGGCGTCTCGCCGTCGGGGTTGGTGTGGTCGAAGAACCCACGCGCCGCCATGTCCTTGCTGTGCGCGCGGGCCAGGTCGGACAGGGCGCCGCTCGCCTTCATCGGGCTGCAGCCGACCTTCGCGCGCTCCTCGTTGACCATGTCGATCACCGCGGCCTCCGCGGAAGCGGCGGCCGACGGGTCCGGGGCGGCCGTCTTGGGCGGCGCGGCCGTCTTGGACGGCGCCGCGGTCTTGGACGGCGCGGCGGTCTTGGACGGCGCGGCGGTCTTGGACGGCGCGGCGGTCTTCGACGGGGCGACCGTGCGCTCCGGGGTGCGCGTCTGCTCGCGGGTCGGCTCGGGGGCCGGCTTGCTGGTCGTCGCCGGGCTCCTGGTCGTTTCCCTGGACGGCGTCGCCGAGGGCTTGGGCGACACGGGCTTCTTCGACGGCACCGAGGTACTGGGCGTCTTGGAAGGCTTCGCGGACGCCTTCTTCGAAGGGCTCTTCGAGGGGCTCTTCGACGGCTCCGCGCTGCGGCTCGGCGAGGCGGAAGGGCTCACGGAGGGGCTCGCGCTCGCGTCCCCCTGGGCCTGCAGCCGCGACGGCACCTCCGTGCGCATCTCGGTCCGGACGTCGGAGCCCGCGCCCACGGTGTGCGTGTCGTCGCCACCGGGCAGGACGACGGTCGTCACGACCACCGCGCCGATCGCCATGGCGGCAGAGGCGCCGAGCAGTCCGGTGCGTACGGGCAGGCTCTTACGCCCCGCACCGCCACGGTGCCTGCCTTCCGTGCCTGCCGCGTGATCGGTCACGGCCGGCGCGGGGGCCGAGCGTCGGTGGCGACCCATGTGCTGTGCCTTCCTGGTGCGCGACGTTCGAACGTCAACGGACTCACCCGTACGAGTGAGGCTGATTTCGTCCGGACTGTACGCCATGCGGCGCGGGGCCGAAGTGATGCAGAAGCAATCGGCCGGTTACGGTGCAGCCATGAACGACACCGCACGGCTGACCGCCTGGGTACGCGGCCGAGTACAGGGAGTGGGCTTCCGATGGTTCACCAGGGCAAACGCTCTGGAGATCGGGGGACTCACCGGCTTCGCCCTCAATCTGGACGACGGCAGGGTGCAGGTCGTGGCCGAAGGTCCACGTGAGAATTGCCACCGTTTGCTGGAGTGGCTTCGCTCCGACGACACACCCGGCCGCGTCGACGGAGTCACTGAGATCTGGGACACGCCCCGCGGCGGCTACCCGGACTTCGCCATCCGCTGACGGTGTCCGGCCGAGCCCGCTCCGAGCGCCTCCCGCCGGCGGTCGGAAGGCCTGGTCGTGGGCAGAAACCCCTGGTGGTTGCCAAGAAGGGCTTGCTCTGCCAGGCTGCGGCAGGAATGATGATCGTGACGCCCCCAGGGCCCCGCAGGTCAGGCACGCCGCACTCTTCAGCGGCCGTATGCCCCCGGGCCGCCCGTCGATACGGGGTGTGATCGTGTTGACCGTCAAACTTTTTGGTGAGACTCTGGAAGCCCCGCGCACCTCAGCTGTTCGGCAGTCAAGAACCGCAGCACGGCAAGCAGTAAAACCAGGACTGCCGAGCACCGCGGGTGCGAATCCCTCACGACCCACACCGCTTCGGTCGGTCACTCAGTGTGGAGGACCATCCATCATGGCAAAGGCGCTTCTCGGTTACGTCGGCGGTTCCGACCCGCGACTCCTCGCCGAGATGCGACGGCTTCAGCAGCGCGTCCAGGACCTCGAATCCGAGCTTGTACGGATCCAGTCCGAGAATGACGCGCTCAACGCCGCCGTCGCTCAGCACCCCGGAGAGTCGCTGCTCGAAGGTATGGACATCGACGTACCTCGGGCGGAGCCCGCGCTCACCTGAGCACGGCGTCCGCCAGGGCATCGCGCAGCAAGATATGCAAGGGACGCCCTCGGCGTCCCTTCTTTCTTTTCCGCTTCCGCTCCCGCCCCTGCCCTTGCCCCCGTCCCCGTCCCCCGCAGTTCCTGAAGTGTTTCCTTCAACGTCTGATCTGCCCTGCACCTTCATGGGTGAAACCGCAACCGAAAGGTAGAGTCCGGGGGCGTGCACCTCAAGGCCATGACCCTGCGCGGTTTCAAGTCGTTCGCCTCGGCCACCACCCTGCGGTTCGAGCCCGGCATCACCTGCGTCGTGGGTCCCAACGGCTCCGGCAAGTCCAACGTCGTGGACGCTCTTTCCTGGGTCATGGGTGAGCAGGGCGCCAAGTCCCTGCGCGGCGGCAAGATGGAGGACGTCATCTTCGCCGGGACGACCGGCCGGCCGCCGCTGGGCCGGGCAGAGGTCTCCCTGACGATCGACAACTCCGACGGCGCCCTGCCCATCGAGTACGCCGAGGTCACCATCACGCGGATCATGTTCCGCAACGGCGGCAGCGAGTACCAGATCAACGGCGACACCTGCCGGCTGCTCGACATCCAGGAACTGCTCTCCGACTCCGGCATCGGCCGCGAGATGCACGTCATCGTCGGCCAGGGCCAGCTCGACTCCGTGCTGCACGCCGACCCGATGGGGCGGCGGGCCTTCATCGAAGAGGCGGCAGGCGTCCTCAAGCACCGCAAGCGCAAGGAGAAGGCGCTGCGCAAGCTGGACGCGATGCGGGCCAACCTCGCCCGCGTGCAGGACCTCACCGACGAGCTGCGCCGCCAGCTCAAGCCACTGGGGCGGCAGGCGGCCGTGGCCAGGAGGGCCGCGGTCATCCAGGCGGACCTGCGCGACGCCCGGCTCCGGCTGCTCGCCGACGACCTCGTACGCATGCAGGAGGCGCTGCGCACCGAGGTCGCCGACGAGGCCGCGCTCAAGCAGCGCAAGGAAGCGGCCGAGGCCGAGCTGAAGGCGGCGCTGACCCGTGAGGCGGACCTGGAGGACGAGGTGCGGCGGCTCGCCCCGCGGCTCCAGCGCGCCCAGCAGAGCTGGTACGAGCTCTCCCAGCTCGCCGAACGGGTGCGCGGCACGATCTCCCTGGCCGACGCCCGCGTCAAGAGCGCGACGGCGCAGCCGGCGGAGGAGCGGCGCGGTCGTGATCCGGAGGACATGGAGCGTGAGGCGGCCCGCATCCGTGAGCAGGAGGCGGAGCTGGAGGCCGCTCTCGAAGCGGCGGAACGCGCCCTCGAGGACACCGTCGCGCACCGCGCCGAACTGGAGCGCGAGCTCGCCGTGGAGGAACGCCGCCTGAAGGACGTGGCGCGTGCCATCGCCGACCGTCGTGAAGGGCTCGCCCGGCTGAGCGGCCAGGTCAACGCGGCCCGTTCGCGGGCCGCGTCCGCCCAGGCCGAGATCGACCGGCTGGCCGCCGCCCGTGACGAGGCGCAGGAGCGGGCCGTCGCCGCGCAGGAGGAGTACGAGCAGCTCAAGGCCGAGGTCGACGCGCTGGACTCCGACGATTTCCTGTTGGCCGACAGGCACGACGCGGCGAAGCGCGAACTGGCCGGCGCGGAGACCGCGCTGGGCGAGGCCCGCGAGGCGCTCACCACGGCGGAGCGCAAGCGCGCCGCCGTGGCGGCCCGTCGGGAGGCGCTCGCGCTGGGCCTGCGGCGCAAGGACGGCACGGGCGTGCTGCTCGGAGCCCGTGACCGTCTCGCGGGCCTGCTCGGCCCGGCGGCGGAACTGCTCACGGTGACGCCCGGTTACGAGATCCCCGTAGCTGCGGCGCTGGGAGCGGCGGCGGACGCGGTGGCCGTCACCGACGCCTCCACGGCGGCAGAGGCGATCCGTCTGCTGCGCAAACAGGACGGCGGCAGGGCGGCCCTGCTGCTCGCCTCCGCCACCTCCGCCCCCGACGGTCCTGAGCCCGACCTGTCAGGAGCGGACGGCAAGCCGGCCGCGGACCTCGTCCGGGGGCCCGACGAATTGATGCCGGCCGTACGCAGGCTGCTGCGCACGACCGTGGTCGTGGGAAGCCTCGAGGACGCCGAGGACCTGGTCGGCGCACGTCCCGGACTCACCGCCGTGACCGCGGAGGGCGACGTGCTCGCGGCGCACTTCGCGCAGGGCGGCTCCGCCGGGGCGCCGAGTCTCCTGGAGGTCCAGGCGTCCGTCGACGAGGCGGCGGCAGAACTCGAGGACCTGGCGCGGCAGTGCGAGGAGCTGGCTGCCGCACAGCAGCAGGCCACCGTCCGCCGTGCCGAATGCGCGTCGCT
Organism: Streptomyces sp. NPDC054847; assembly: GCF_053610925.1. Lineage (NCBI taxonomy): Bacteria > Bacillati > Actinomycetota > Actinomycetes > Kitasatosporales > Streptomycetaceae > Streptomyces > Streptomyces sp. NPDC054847. Next base: position 4,404 of record NZ_JBSGZJ010000221.1, read on the forward strand.
GGTCGAGGAGCTCGGGGAGCGCAGGCGCGCCGCCGACCGGGAGAAGTCGGCCGTCTCCGGCAGGCTCGGCCGTCTCTCCGGTCAGGCCCGTGGTGCCGCCGGTGAGGCGGAGCGGACCGCCGCGGCGGCCGCCCGCGCCCAGGAGGCGCTGGAGCGGGCGGCCGAGGAGGCCGAGGAGCTTGCGGAGCGGCTGCTCGTCGCGGAGGAGGCCCCCGCCGAGGAGGAGCCGGACACCCACGTACGGGACCGGCTCGCCGCCGACGGCGCCAACGCGCGGCAGACGGAGATGGAGGCCCGTCTCCAGGTGCGTACGCACGAGGAGCGGGTGAAAGGCCTGGCCGGGCGCGCCGACGCGCTCGACCGGGGGGCGCGCGCCGAGCGTGAGGCGCGTGCGCGGGCGGAGCAGCGGCGCGCCCGGTTGCGCCACGAGGCCGAGGTGGCGGCGGCCGTCGCCGCCGGCGCCCGGCAGCTGCTGGCGCATGTCGAGGTGTCACTGGTGCGGGCGGAGGCCGAGCGGGCCGCGGCCGAGGCCGCCAAGGCCGAGCGCGAGCGGGAGCTGACCGCCGCCCGGAGCACGGGCCGCGACCTCAAGGCCGAACTGGACAAGCTCACCGACTCGGTCCACCGCGGCGAGGTGCTGGGCGCGGAGAAGCGGCTGCGGATCGAGCAACTGGAGACGAAGGCGCTGGAGGAGCTGGGCGTGGAACCGGCCGGTCTGGTGTCCGAGTACGGCCCCGACCAGCTGGTACCCCCGTCCCCGCCGGCCGAGGGCGAGGAGCTTCCGGAGGACCCGGAGCACCCCAGGAACCAGCCGCGGCGTTTCGTCCGCGCGGAACAGGAAAAGCGCCTGAAGTCGGCCGAACGGGCGTACCAACAGCTCGGGAAGGTGAATCCGCTCGCTCTGGAGGAGTTCGCGGCGCTGGAGGAGCGCCACCAGTTCCTGTCGGAGCAGCTCGAGGACCTGAAGAAGACCCGGGCCGACCTGCTTCAGGTCGTGAAGGAGGTGGACGAACGCGTCGAGCAGGTCTTCACCGAGGCCTACCGGGACACCGCCCGTGAGTTCGAGGGCGTCTTCTCCCGCCTGTTTCCCGGCGGTGAGGGGCGGCTCGTGCTGACCGACCCGGACAACATGCTCACCACCGGCGTGGACGTGGAGGCGCGCCCGCCCGGGAAGAAGGTGAAGCGGCTGTCGCTGCTGTCGGGCGGGGAGAGGTCCCTGACCGCCGTGGCGATGCTGGTCTCCATCTTCAAGGCCCGGCCGAGTCCGTTCTATGTGATGGACGAGGTCGAGGCGGCGCTCGACGACACCAATCTCCAGCGGCTGATCCGGATCATGCAGGAACTCCAGGAGAGTTCGCAGCTGATCGTGATCACGCACCAGAAGCGGACGATGGAGGTCGCGGACGCGCTGTACGGCGTCTCCATGCAGGGCGACGGCGTCTCCAAGGTCATCAGCCAGCGCCTTCGTTGAGGCGTAGCCCTCGCTGATTCTTCAAGACTTGAAGCTATTGCTGCCCCAGGAGGTCCTGAGTCGATTTGGATCAGGGTCTTGACTTCGAAACTTGAAGGCATAGTCTCTGCAACGTTGCTTTTACCTTCAAGTGGTGCGCGCCCCGAACTTGTGCCCCACTTGTAGGGCTCGCCCCCCACGTCCGGCGGTGCTGCCGGACGGCCCCAGGAGTACACGTGACCAGCACTGCGCAGCCGCCACCGGCATCAGGGGCCCGCTCGGCCCACCCCGACCATCTCGGGCATGTCATCTTCATCACGGCCGCCGCCGCGATGGGCGGCTTCCTCTTCGGTTACGACAGCTCTGTCATCAACGGCGCCGTCGAAGCAATCCGACACCGCTACGAGATCGGCTCCGGCACCCTCGCCCAGGTCATCGCCATCGCGCTGATCGGCTGCGCCGTCGGCGCCGCGACCGCCGGCCGTATCGCGGACCGCATCGGCCGCATCCGCTGTATGCAGATCGCCGCCGTGCTCTTCACCCTCAGCGCCGTGGGCTCCGCGCTCCCGTTCGCGCTCTGGGACCTCGCCATGTGGCGGATCATCGGCGGCTTCGCCATCGGCATGGCGTCCGTCATCGGCCCGGCCTACATCGCCGAGGTCTCTCCCGCCGCCTACCGCGGCAGGCTGGCCTCCTTCCAGCAGGCCGCGATCGTCATCGGCATCGCGGTCTCGCAGCTGGTGAACTACGGCATCCTCCAGCTCGCCGACGGCGATCAGCGCGGGGAGATCGCCGGCATCGAGGCGTGGCAGTGGATGCTCGGCGTCATGGTCGTCCCGGCGGTGCTGTACGGCCTGCTGTCCTTCGCGATCCCGGAGTCGCCGCGCTTCCTCATCTCGGTCGGCAAGGTCGGCCGGGCGAAGGAGGTCCTCGCCGAGGTCGAGGGCAAGGGCGTCGACCTGGACGCCCGGGTCACCGAGATCGAGCTCGCCATGCGCCGGGAGCACAAGTCCTCCTTCAAGGACCTGCTCGGCAGCCGCTTCGGCTTCCTGCCCATCGTCTGGGTCGGCATCGGCCTCTCGGTCTTCCAGCAGCTGGTCGGCATCAACGTCGCCTTCTACTACTCGGCCACCCTGTGGCAGTCGGTGGGCGTCGACCCGTCCAGCTCCTTCCTCTACTCGTTCACCACGTCGATCATCAACATCATCGGCACCGTGATCGCGATGGTGCTGGTCGACCGGATCGGCCGCCGGCCGCTCGCGCTCATCGGCTCCACCGGCATGGCGATCGCGCTGGCCCTCGAGGCCTGGGCCTTCTCCGCCGACCTCGTCGACGGCAAGCTGCCGGAGACCCAGGGTGTCGTGGCCCTGATCGCCGCCCACGTCTTCGTGCTCTTCTTCGCGCTCTCGTGGGGCGTCGTCGTCTGGGTCTTCCTCGGCGAGATGTTCCCGAACCGGATCCGCGCCGCCGCCCTCGGCGTCGCCGCCTCCGCGCAGTGGATCGCCAACTGGGCCATCACGGCAAGCTTCCCGAGCCTCGCGGACTGGAACCTCTCCGGCACCTATGTGATCTACACGGTCTTCGCCGTGCTCTCGATCCCCTTCGTACTGAGGTACGTCAAGGAGACGAAGGGCAAGGCGTTGGAGGAGATGGGCTAATCCCCGCTGCCCCTCTCCTCGTCACGGAAACTGCCCCGGCTCAGCGCGTGAGCCGGGGCAGTACGTGTTCGCACAGCAGCTGAAGGCTGCGCCATCCCTCGTCCACCGGCATGCCGCCGCACAGGGGGTGCAGCACCAGACTCTCCGCGCCCAGTGCCACGCACTCGTCGGGGGTCACGATGCGGTAGACGCCCTCGTCGCGCAGGTCCCGGACGGTCCCGGCCGCGGACCGCACCGCGGAGCGGATGTCCGGCGACTGCCACGACGCGTACGTCCGTGCCTCGTGCAGGAAGTGCTCGCCGTACAGCGCCCAAGCCCGGTCGGGATCCTCCGACACGTGCAGCAGCGTCGTCTTCTCGGCGGGCATCATGCAGAAGCCGTCCGTCCCGTACTCGGCCCGCCGCTCCTCGTAGTACGCCTCCAGCTCCGGCAGGTGGGCGCTGGGGAAGAACGGGAGACCGAGGCGGGCGGCGCGGCGCGCGGCGGCACGGGAGGACCCGCCGACGATCAGCAGCGGGTGCGGCCGGGTGTACGGGCGCGGGGTGACCCGCACGGAACGGCCCCGGTATACGAAGCTCTCGCCGGTCCATGCGGCCAGCAGCGTCTCCAGCAGCTCGTCCTGGAGCTGTCCGCGCCGGCTCCAGTCGACGCCGAACTGCGCGTACTCCTCGGGCCGGTAGCCGATCCCCGCCACGGTCACCAGCCGGCCCTGGCCGATCAGGTCCAGCACGGCGATGTCCTCGGCCATCCGCAGCGGCTCGTGCAGCGGGCCGATGACCGCGGACACGGTGACCGCGATGCGGCGGGTGGCGCCGAGGACGGCGCCCGCGAATGCCAGCGGGGACGGCAGCCAGTTGTTCCCGGCACCGTGGTGCTCCTCGGTCTGGACCGTGTCGACGCCGCGGTCGTCGGCGTACACGGCCATCTCCAGGGCCGCACGGTAGCGGGCCGCGAGGGTCTCGGGTGTCGCGGCCGGATCGACCATGTTGAACCGGGCAACAGTGAAGGCCATGGGAAGTCCCCCTCCGCCAGATGTGGGCACGGCGAAGGGGGACGTTAGCTGACGTGGCGTCAGATAGACAGGGTCTCGGGCTCGGTTTCGGGGGCCGCGGTCGCGGGGTCCACCTGAGCGGCCGTCCCCGTACGCGGCAGCACCGCGTACAGGCCCGCGGCCACCAGGACCGTCACCGCCCAGCCCAGGCCGTTCTCGCCGGCCCAGGACGACGCGAGCGGGCCGGCGAACCAGTCGACCCGGGTGAACAGCAGCCCCACCACCAGCGCCGACGCCCACGACACCATCGCCTGCCAGGCGAAACCGCCGCGGTACCAGTAGGCGCTCGTGCGGGTGGTGTCCATCAGTGCCGCACCGTCGTACGAGCGCCGCCGCAGCATGTCGACGCCGAAGACGCCGATCCACGCGGAGAAGGCCACCGCGAGCAGCGTCAGGAACGAGATGAAAGAGCCGACGAAGCTGGTGGCCACCACCATCAGCAGGAAGCCGAAGACCAGGCTGATCAGGGCGTTCACGCTCACCGCCCAGGCGCGGGGCACCTTCACGCCCAGGGTCTGCGCGGTGAAGCCGGCGGAGTACATCGACATGGAGTTGATCAGCAGCATGCCGACGAGGGCCACCAGCAGATACGGCACCGCCAGCCACATCGGCAGGATCTCGCCGATGAAGGCGACCGGGTCCTGGGCGCTCGCCAGGTCCGGTGTGGACACCGCCATCACGGCGCCCATCAGCACCATCGGCAGAACGACGACGCCCGCGCCGCCGACGGTGGCGCCGACCATCGACCGGCCGGAGGCCGTGCGCGGCAGGTAGCGCGTGAAGTCGGGACCCGACGGGACCCAGCTGATGCCGCCCGCCGCGATGGTGCCGATGCCCGCCACCATCATCGCCGTCGAGCCGGACGGCTTGTCGAAGACGGCGGGCCAGTCGGTGTTCGCGACCAGGTAGATCAGAACCAGCACGCTGAACGCGCCGAACAGGTACGTCGACCACTTGCTGCACACCTGGAGGGCGTTGATGCCGAGCCCCGAGACGAGGAAGGTGCAGGCGACGAAGAGCAGCAGGGTCGTGATGATCAGGGCCGTACTGCTCCGGACCCCGAAGAGCAGGTCCAGCACCGTGAGCACGGCGTAGGCGCCGGTGACCGCGTTGATCGTCTCCCAGCCCCAGCGGGCGACCCAGATCAGCGAGCCGGGGAAGAGGTTCCCGCGCTGTCCGAAGACCGCCCGGGACAGGGCCATGCCGGGTGAACCCCCGCGCTTGCCCGCGACGGAGATCAGGCCCACGAGCCCGTACGAGAGGACGGGCGCGGCGACGGCGACGGTCAGCACCTGCCAGAAATTCAGGCCGTTGAAGACGACCAGTCCCGCCCCCATCGTCAGCAGCAGCACGCTGATGTTGGCGGCGACCCAGGTGGGAAACAGTTCCCCGACGCGGCCCGTGCGCTCCGCGTCGGGGACGGGTTCGAGGCCGCGGGTCTCTATCGCGCCTTCGGACTCGGAGGCGTGGGGCATGGAAGTGGCTCCGTACGGGGTGGGGGGACGCCGGTGGGGGCTGCCGGAGAAACCGGAAGCCACAAGCATCGTACGAACACCCCATAACGTCCAAATGGGTGAGGGTGCCTTTGTGTGATCCTCTGACCTCTTCTGTGTGCGCGGCCGTGGCCGATACTGGACGGGTTATGGAAATCGTCATCCTTGCCGTAGTCATCGCCCTGGTCGCGATCGGCGCGATCAGCGGCCTCGTGGTCAGCAGCCGCAAGAAGAAGCAGCTGCCGCCGCAGGCGCCGCCGGCCCCGCCGACCATCACTGCTCCGCCCGCCGAACCGCACGTCGGCGACGAGGCGGAGACGCCGCGGGAGGAACCCCGCCGCACCATCGAGGAGGTCGACCTTCCGACGGCCGACGAGGCCGTCGAAACACCCGTCGCCGTCGAGGACCCGGTCGTCGCCGAGGCGCCCGCCCCCGCCGTCGAGATCCCGGAACCGACCGCCGGCCGGCTTGTCCGGCTCCGTGCCCGTCTCGCCCGTTCGCAGAACTCGCTCGGCAAGGGGCTGCTCACGCTCCTCTCGCGTGAGCACCTCGACGAGGACACCTGGGAGGAGATCGAGGACACGCTCCTCACCGCCGACGTCGGCGTCACCCCCACCCAGGAGCTCGTCGAGCGGCTGCGTGAGCGGGTGAAGGTGCTCGGCACCCGTACGCCCGAGCAGCTGCGCACCCTGCTGCGCGAGGAGCTGCTGCACCTCGTGGGTACCGACTTCGACCGCGCGGTCAAGACCGAGAGCGGTCTGGACACGCCCGCCGTCGTCATGGTCGTGGGGGTGAACGGCACCGGTAAGACCACCACCACCGGCAAGCTCGCCCGCGTTCTCGTCGCGGACGGCCGCTCGGTCGTACTGGGCGCCGCCGACACCTTCCGTGCCGCCGCCGCCGATCAGCTGCAGACCTGGGGCGAGCGCGTCGGCGCCCGCACCGTGCGCGGGCCGGAGGCCGGCGACCCGGCCTCGGTCGCTTTCGACTCGGTCAAGGAGGGCATCGCCGAGGGCGCGGACGTCGTGCTGATCGACACCGCCGGCCGGCTGCACACCAAGACGGGCCTGATGGACGAGCTCGGCAAGGTGAAGCGGGTCGTGGAGAAGCACGGCCCGCTGGACGAGGTCCTGCTCGTCCTCGACGCCACCACCGGTCAGAACGGTCTGGTGCAGGCGCGGGTCTTCGCCGAGGTCGTGGACATCACCGGCATCGTGCTGACCAAGCTGGACGGCACCGCCAAGGGCGGCATCGTCGTCGCCGTCCAGCGTGAGCTGGGCGTGCCCGTGAAGCTCGTGGGTCTGGGCGAGGGCCCGGACGATCTCGCCCCCTTCGAGCCCGAGGCGTTCGTCGACGCCCTGATCGGCGACTGAGCGCACCTTCCGCGCGTACGAGAG
>NZ_JBSGZJ010000222.1:0-11418 GCF_053610925.1 Streptomyces sp. NPDC054847
CCCCGAAACACCGCGCGGAGCGCGGTGACGGGTCCGGGCGGAGCCCGGTTTCGGGAAGGGGCGGGTAGGGGACAAGCCCGCGCAGCGGACCCGCCACTGGCAGCGGACCCCGCCCGGTGGCCCCGCCGCCGGTAGCGGATCACGCGCCCGCTGGCGAGGCCCTCACGCAACGCGCTCGCCCGGCGGCCATGCCCTCGTGCAGCGGACCCCGCGCCGGGGCAGCGGACTTCGCCCCCGGCAGGGAGCCACGTTCCCGGCATCGGGCCACGCGGCGGCGAGGCCTCACGCAACGCGCTCGCCCGGCGGCCATGCCCTCGTGCAGCGGGCCACGCGCCGGGGCGGCGGACCTCGCCCCCGGCAGGGAGCCACGTTCCCGGCATCGGGCCACGCGGCGGCGAGGCCCTCACGCAACGCGCTCGCCCGGCGGCCATGCCCTCGTGCAGCGGGCCACGCGCCCGGGCCGCGGTCACGCCCTCGCGCAGCGGACCGCTCCCGCCCGGTGGACCCCGCGCCTCGGCGCCCCCCAGCGGACCCCGCCCGGCGGCCACGCCCCGCGCAGTGGACCCCGCGCCCCCGCAGACGCACGCACGCGCCCATACCAGCCGCCCGCCCCCACCCCCTCCCTCCCGTGAGGCGATACCACTTTCGGGTTCCGATCGTTGAGATCTGCGGGCGCCCCGTCGGGCCCCTCGCCACCGTGGGGTGACACCCGCCGGGTGACACCCCAGCGCCTCGCCGAAGGACCCCGCCTCATGAACACCCCGCCCCTCGCGGGAGGAATCACCGGCCCCGACGCCCTGCGCCCCCTGCTCGCGCTCGTGCTCGACGCACTCGGCGAAGGCGCGATCGCCCGCGGCGGCCCCGTACCCGCCGGCGGGCCGGACGCCGTCGCCGCGTTGATGCGTCAAAGCCTCGGTGACGTACTCCCGGAGCACGGCGCCGGCGCCGCCCCCGCCCTGCGCACCCTCGTCCGCGCCGTCGCCCACGGCGCGGCCGACCCCGCCGACCCCCTGTGCGCGGCCCACCTCCACACGCCGCCCCTCGCACTGGCCGTCGCCGCCGACCTCGCCGCCTCCGCGCTCAACCCGTCCATGGACTCCTGGGACCAGGCGCCCGGGGCCTCCGAACTGGAGGCACAGGTCACCCGTGCGCTCGCGGCGGAGGTGTACCCCGGCCGCACCGCCCCCGACGCGATCGTCACCACCGGCGGCACCGAGTCCAACCAGCTCGCCCTCCTTCTCGCACGCGAGCGCGTCGGCACACCGGTCCAGGTCGTCTGCGACGACAGCGCCCACCACTCCGTCCGCCGCGCCGCCTGGCTCCTGGGACTGCCCGGGCCCCTCCCCGTCCCCCTGGACGACCCGGCCGCGCTGGACGACGCACTGACCCGCCTCCACGGCCCGGTCCTCGTCGTCGCCACCGCGGGCACCACCGACACCGGCCGCATCGACCCCCTCGACCGGATCGCCGCCCTCGCCGACCGCCACCGCGCCGAACTGCACATCGACGCCTCCTACGGCGGCCCGCTCCTCTTCAGCACCGAACGCCGCCACCTCCTCACCGGTCTGGAACGCGCCCACTCCGTCACGCTCGACCTGCACAAACTCGGCTGGCAGCCGGTCGCCGCCGGACTCCTCGCCGTACCCGACACCGCCCGCCTCGCGCCGCTCGGCCACACCGCCGAATACCTCAACGCGGAGGACGACACCGACGCCGGACTGCCCGACCTCCTCGGCCGCTCCCTGCGCACCACCCGACGGCCCGACATCCTCAAGATCGCCGTCACCCTCAAGGCACTCGGCCGCACCGGCCTCGCCGCCCTCGTCGACCGCACCTGCGCCGCCGCCCAGGACCTCGCGGACCTCGTCGACAAGAACCCGCGCCTCGAGCTCTACGAACGGCCCACCCTCTCTACCGTCCTGTTCCGGCCCACCGGCGCGAGCGACGAACAGACGGCCGGGATCCGGCGCGCCCTGCTCGTACAGGGACGCGCCGTCCTCGGCAGGGCCCGCGCCGACGGCCGTCTCTGGCTCAAGGCCACCCTGCTCAACCCCCACACCACAACCGGCGCCCTGCAGACCCTCACCGACCTCGTGGAAGGCAGCACCCCCCGATGACCGCCACACCACCGGCCCAGCAGCCCGACCGCCCCTACGACCTCGTCGGCATCGGCATCGGCCCGTTCAACCTCTCCCTCGCCGCACTCGCCCACGGCGTCCCCGGCGGACTCGCCACCACCTTCTTCGAGCAGCGGTCCACCTTCCGGTGGCACCCCGGACTCCTCATCGAGGGCGCCACCCTCCAGGTCCCGTTCCTCGCCGACCTCGTCACCCTGGCCGACCCCGCGAACCCCTGGTCGTTCCTCAACTACCTGCGCGCCCGCGACCGGCTCTACCCGTTCTACTTCGCGGAGCGCTTCCACATCCAGCGCGCCGAGTACGACGCCTACTGCCGCTGGGTAGGCGACAACCTTCCTGGCCTGCACTTCGGCCACCAGGCCGACGCCGTCCGCTGGAACACCGAACGCGACCTGTTCGAGGTCGACTTCACCCAGCTCGACGCCGACGGCGAGGCCGAGGCACTGGGCCGCGCCTACACCCGCAACGTCGCACTCGGCGTCGGCACCGAGCCGTACGTACCCGAACCGCTGCGCCCGCTCGCCGACGCCCCCAGCGTGCCCGTCCTCCACTCCGCCGACTACCTGGAGCACCGCGAACGGCTCCTCACCGCGGAGCACGTCACCGTCATCGGCTCGGGCCAGTCCGGCGCCGAAGTGTTCCTCGACCTGCTCCGCGCCCGCCCCGCCGGGGCCGAGAAGCTCCACTGGCTGACCCGCACCGAAGCCTTCGCACCCATGGAGTACTCGAAGCTCGGCCTCGAACACTTCACCCCCGACTACACCCGCTATTTCCACGCCCTGCCGGAAAAGGTCCGCAGCGAGCTGCTGCCCCGCCAATGGCAGCTCCACAAAGGCATCGACGCCGACACCATCGCCGCCATCCACGACGAGCTCTACCGCCGCAGCCTGCACGGCGGCTGGCCCGACGCCGTCCTCACACCCGGCGTCACCGTCCGCACCGCCGGCCGGGTCGCCACCACCCGGGTCGAGCTCCACCTCGAACACATCCAGCAGGGCACCCGCTCCCGCCTCACCACCGACGCCGTCGTCCTCGCCACCGGCTACCGCGAACGCCCGCTCACCCGGCTCCTCGCCGGCATCGACCCCTACATTCGCCGCGACCGCGCCGGCCGCCCCCTGGTCGACAGCGAATTCCGCCTCGACCTCGACCCCGCCGTCAGCGGATCCCTCTACGTCCAGAACGCCGAGGCCCACACCCACGGCGTCGGCGCCCCCGACCTCGGGCTCGCCGCCTGGCGCAGCGCGAGCATCCTCAACTCCCTCACCGGCAAGGAGCACTACCCGCTGCCCCGCCGCACCGCCTTCACCAGCTTCGGCCTCCAGCAGCAGGAGGCGCCCGGCATTCCCGGCCAGACGCCCCCGCTCACACCACTGCAATCACAGCGCTAGACGGCCCGCGCGGGGAGGTCTAGAACACCGGTACGCCGTCCCGCGTCAGTTTCCAGCCCACAGAGGCGAACTCCGCAGGATCCACCGAACCCTTCGCCTGCACCCACGCGATGATCGTGTTCCGGATCTCCTCCGAGTTCGCCCACAACTGCTGCGCCGCGGCGATGTGCGGGAAATTGCCGCCCCCACTCGCCCGGTAGTTGTTGACCGCGAGCACGAACCGCGCGGCCGGGTCGACCGGGGCGCCCTCGAAGGACAGCTTCACGATCCGTGAACCAGCCGGCTTCGCGATGTCGACCTCGTACGCCAGACCCGACACCGCGTCGTAGTTGTAGTCCGGCGTCCCGTTCGCGTTCGTCAGCTTCGAGGTGTCCACCGGCGTCCCGGCCGGAGTCTGCACGTAGTACCGGGCCGAGAACTCCAGATACTCCTTCAGCTGCGCACCCGTCATCAGCCGCGCCTCGAGGGTGTTCTCGAACGGGTACAGCCCCGCCGCGTCCTTGATCGTCACCTCGCCCGCCGGGATCGCCGCCGTCCGGGAGAAGCACGACGCCTGCGACAGCACCGGCAGCGCCGCGTACTCGCCGCCCGCCAGCGCGGCCTTCACCGTCTCGGCCTGGACATGGTTGATCAGGTCGATGATCGGCTCATCCTTCCACGGCGCGTCGGCCGTGGACATCGCCGCCGTCGACGTGCCGATGACCTGGTTGACGTACGCCACGACCTTCTTGTGCTCGTCACCCAGCAGACCCGTGACCTTCGGGTCCTCGGCGACCGTGTTCGAGTTCAGGACCTGCGCCCCGACCCGCTCCACGACCCAGCGGCCCCTCTCCCACACCAGGTCGAAGTCGAACAGCGTCAGCCGCTGCCCCCACTTCAGCGGCTCGGAGAGAACCACCTGCTGACCGGTCTCCTTGTTGGTGACGAAGTACTCCGGTATCTCCGTGTGCGCGTGCCCCACCAGGATCGCGTCGATACCGGGCACCTGCTCGGCCACCAGACCCGCCGCGTTCTCGACGTACGGCAACTGGTCACCGTAGGAGGACGTGCCGCTGGAACCCGAATGCGCCGAGACGACCACCACGTCCGCGCCCATCGAGCGCAGCTTCGGCACCCACTTCGCCGCCTGCTCCTCCAGGCCGGGGAAGACCATCTTGCCGCTCACGTTCTGCTTGTCCCAGATCGCGATGCCCGGATTCGTCAGACCGAGAACGGCCACCCGCACATCACGCCCGTGCGGCGTGCGCAGCCGGTGCATGCTGTACGGCGGGAACGCGGGCCGCAGCGTCTTCGCGTCCAGCGCGTTCGCACCCAGCAGCGGGAAGTCGCACTGCTCCTCGAACTTGCGCAGCACCGGGATGCCGTAGTTGAACTCGTGGTTGCCGAGCGCCGCGGCGTCGTAGCCGATGGCGTTCATCGCCTGCGCCATCGGATGCACCGGACCGCGCTCGGCCGTGATCGGGTCGACCTTGGCGTAGTAGTACGACAACTGAGTGCCCTGGATCGTGTCACCGGCGTCGATCAGCAGCGTGTTGTGCCGGCCCTTCTCCTCACGGATCCGGTTCACCAGCGTCGAGATCTTCGCCAGGCCCACGTCGTTGTGCGCCTTGTCGTCGAACTCCTTGTCCGTGAAATAGTCCCAGTTGAAGACATTCCCGTGCAGATCCGTCGTCCCCAGCACGGTGAACGAGTACCGCTTCCGCGGACGTCCGTGCCCGTGTTCCTCGCCCCGCTCCTCGGCCACCGCGGGCGCGGCGGCGACCCCCGCGACAGCGGCACCCGCCCCGGCGGCGGCCGACCGCTCAAGGAACGTCCTACGGTTCAGCGGCATTTCGTCTCCCTCGATCACATGCACAACGCGCGTAGATTCTGGCGCAGCGGCACCCCCTTGCGAAAGGCTCCGGCCCACACCAGCCGCTGGCAAGGCCCGGGAAACCTGACGCCAGTGCATGGCTCGGGCCCACAAACGAGGAGCTCTAAAGCGCCAGCGCCGCACCCCGCGAGTCGAGGCAGGCAGGTGGCGCGGGCGGCGGGGCGTGGCCATTCATCCCAGCCTTGCCGAGGTCGCAGAGACGAGCCTTTCCCTGTTTTGTTGAACCGTCGTGGGCGAGAACTGGCCACTTTGACGCGTTATAGGCGTCTGTCGCAATCAATGACGAAGGCGCCAAGGTTTTCAGTAGCAGCACAGGGTCCACAAACCTCAAATCTTCCTCAATAGTGGAGAAATGATGGGCGGTCATGGATTTCTTGTGGCATGCTCATGACGTTCCGGAAAGGGCAATCTGAAAGCGCAGACCGAGGAGCCTCTTTGTTGAAAACTTGGCCATCTCGCATTTCGGCACTGATCGCTGCCCCTGTGCTTGCCTTGGGGTTGAGCGCTGAAGCCTCAGCCTACAGTGGCAACACGTGGGTGTACTTGAACAACTCGAGCGCCCCCAACGGGCATTCGGCCGCCATGGTGCACGTAGATGACGGAGATATCTTTCGCGTCTATGACAACTATGCGGACGGTCGCGGTGTCCGAGGCTACCTTGACGAGTTCAAGGTGGAGCAGGGGGGGTACGTAAGAATCCATTCCTCGTACAATGGCAGTGGCTACATCAGCTACAGCCAGTTCCAGTACGACGTCAAGGCGGGCCGGAAATACCGGATGAAGGTGTGCACGGTAGATGGAATAGAAGATTCCATCCCGGCTGCATGTTCCTCCTATAAGGTTTTCTCGGAGTAGTGCGATGCCCAGCATTGCCGCTGCCTGAATGGCGAGCAGTGCAGTTCGCTTCTTCGCCCGTGAACGAGGTGCCTGTGGCATCCAAAAAGCAGAGGAGTTCCCTCGTTGAAATCCTGGCCCCTGCGTCTTTCGGCGCTGATCGCTGCCCCTGTGCTTGCCCTGGGGTTGAGCACTGAAGCCTCAGCCTACAGTGGCAACACGTGGGTGTACTTGAACAACTCGAGCGCCCCGAACGGGCATTCGGCCGCTATGGTGCACGTAGATGACGGAGATATCTTTCGCGTCTATGACAACTATGCGGACGGTCGCGGTGTCCGAGGCTACCTTGAGGTGAACGCCAGGGGTTGGGTGCCTCTGCATTCCTCCTACAATGGTAAGGGCTACATCAGCTACAGCCAGTTCACGCGTGATGTCGTGAGTGTCTACTCATACCGGATGAAGGTGTGCACGTTTAACGGAATTGAGGACACTTCTCCGAGTGCGTGTTCGGAGTGGAAGTACTTCACGGAGTAAGCGGATACGTTCCATGGGTGGGCGTCGATCGGTCAGAAAAGCCGTCAGCTCAACTCGTGTCCAAGCGACGGCCCGTCGGTTTTTCGACGGGTCGTTGCTCTTTTTTGCCGGTGGGCACGAAGGAGTTGGCGACTGAGAGGTGATCAGTAGTGGTTGCCCCTTCCGGGCGGCACGGGGCTGTCGGCAGGGGCTGAGAATCCAACCCCAGACCGATTCCGTCTTGGCTGTCGTACCACGATTCGGTGCAGTGGGGATGGCGCCTGTGTAAGACATGTCGAGATACCGTAGATCTCGACATGTCTAGGTGAACTACCTCGGCGGATTGAACTGGAGCAGCACACGCAGGATGGAAACAGGCCCGGAAGGCGTCGTGAACCCTGTCGTGTCGTGCCTGCGCTCAAGTGTTGCCAGTCTCTGTTGGTGCTGAGGCGAACAGACAGCGCAGCAGAGTGCATGAATCACACAGCAGGAACAAGACCTCACAGGCGCCATGCCGTCTGTCGACGATCCTGTGCGCAGAGCACGCGGACATGGCGCGAGGGCACTCCCGTGCGAGAGACTTTGCCCCACACGGCTGTTGCCAAGAGCTCGGCCCGTAGTGTCCGAGGAACCTGATGACCGTTGACACCCCCACCTCCCCCTACGCCACACCCGAACAACCGCGGGTCGCGGTACGCGGCGAGGCACGCATCGAATTCGACCCTGAGATCGCCCGCATCAGCATCACCATCAGCGCCCGCGGCAAGGACCGGCGCACCGCCCTCGAAGACCTCACCCGCCGCAACGCCGCCGCACTCGACCTCGTCAAGTCCTACGGCCAGGCGGTCGAGAAGCTCGAGACGGGCGCATTCTCCGTCACGCCCCAACTCACCCAGCACGGCCGCGGCGAACGCATCCACGCCTACCACGGCCGCGTCCACATCACCGCCGTACTGAGCGACTTCACCGCCCTCGGCGAGCTCACCACCCGACTCGCCGACCTCGAGCTCACCCACGTCAACGGCCCCTGGTGGTCACTGCGTCCGGACTCGCCCGCCCACGGCGAAGCCCGGCGCCAGGCCGTACGGGAAGCCGTCCAGCGCGCCCGCGAATACGCCGAAGCCGTCGGCGGCAGACTCGCCGCCCTCGTCGAGCTCGCCGACATCGGAGCAGAAGCCGCCCCGCCCCGCTATGCCATGCCCGCCCCGCCCGGCAGCGTGCGCGGCTTCGCCGGAGCCGCCGGCGCGGAGGCCGCCCCCGCTCTCGACCTCGAGCCACAGCGGCAGACGGTCTACGCCCAGGTGAACGCGCGCTTCACCATGACACCGCCGCAATTGTGAGCGGAAGGCGTCCCCTGCTCATCCGAGCGCCCGTGCGCACAATTCAACACTTGTCAATAGCCCTTCATGCAAAGGTTGTTGAGTAGTCACGCACGCCCAATTCTCTACCGACCGGTAAGCCATAGGCTCGAAACATGCGCCGAGCAAAAATCGTCTGCACCCTGGGCCCCGCGACCGACACGTACGAGCAGATCAAGGCACTCGTCGACGCCGGAATGGACATCGCCCGCTTCAACCTCAGCCACGGCACCTATGCCGACCACGAGGAGCGCTACCACCACGTACGAAAGGCTTCCGACGAAACCGGCCGCAGCGTCGGCATCCTCGCGGACCTTCAAGGCCCGAAGATCCGTCTCGGCCGCTTCCGTGAGGGACCCGTACTGCTTGAACGCGGCGACACGTTCACCATCACCACCGAGGACATCGAGGGCGACCGCCACATCTGTGGCACCACCTATCAGGGACTCGCCTCCGACGTCAGCCGCGGCGAACGCATCCTCGTCGACGACGGCAAGGTCGCCCTCGAGGTGACCGCCATCGACGGCCCCCGCGTCACGACCACCGTCGTCGAAGGCGGCATGGTCTCCGACCACAAGGGCCTCAACCTCCCCGGTGTGGCCGTCTCCGTCCCCGCCCTGTCGGAAAAGGACATCGAAGACCTCCGCTGGGCCCTCGGCATCGGCGCCGACGTCATCGCCCTCTCCTTCGTCCGCAACGGCAACGACATCGACGACGTCCACCGCGTCATGGACGAGGAAGGCCGCCGCCTGCCCGTCATCGCCAAGGTCGAAAAGCCGCAAGCGGTCGAGAACATCGACGACATCGTCGCCGCGTTCGACGGGATCATGGTCGCCCGCGGCGACCTCGGCGTCGAAATGCCCCTGGAGCAGGTACCGATCGTGCAGAAGCGGGCCATCAAGCTCGCCAAGCGCAACGCCAAGCCGGTCATCGTCGCCACCCAGATGCTCGACTCGATGATCGACAACTCCCGCCCCACCCGCGCGGAAGCCTCCGACGTCGCCAACGCCGTCATCGACGGCACGGACGCGGTGATGCTCTCCGGCGAGACCAGCGTCGGCAAATACCCGGTCGAAACGGTCCGCACCATGGCCCGTATCGTCATCGCGGCGGAAGAGGACGTCCTCGCCAAGGGCCTCCCCCCGCTGACCGACCGGAACAAGCCCCGCACCCAGGGCGGCGCCGTGGCCCGCGCGGCCGCCGAGATCGGTGACTTTCTCGGCGCCAAGTTCCTCGTCGCCTTCACCCAGTCCGGCGACACCGTCAAACGCCTCTCCCGCTACCGCTCCCCGATCCCTCTCCTTGCCTTCACCCCCGACCCCGCCACCCGCTCCCAACTGAACCTCACATGGGGCGTCGAGACCTTCCTCGGCCCGCACGTCGGGTCCACCGACGCGATGGTCGCCCAGGTCGACGAGGAGCTGCTGCGCATCGGCCGCTGCGAGCGGGGCGACATCGTGGTCATCACGGCCGGCTCCCCACCGGGCGTCGCGGGCTCGACGAACCTGGTCCGCGTACACCGCATCGGCGAGAGTCTGTAGCGGCGGAGGGGGGATTCAGTACTTCGGCCCGACGTGCGCGTCCATGAGCGCGACGGACGCGCGTCGGGCGACGGAAATGTTGTACGGACTGCCGTTGCGGGTGCAGTGCGTCCACTTGACGCCGAGCTTGTCGAGCGTGTCGGTGTAGAGCTGCCGGATGTCGTCGGAGACGTTGGTGAAGAAGTACCGGGGGTACTCGTAGCGCTTGCGCTCGCCATTGACGACCCGGGTGGTCCAGTTCATGTTCCGGCAGCCGTCGGAATGGACGAGTCCTCGGACGAATTCCCACGGGTGAGCGTCGACGATCTCCTGCTGCCAGGGTTCGAGCGCGATCTTGCGCTCGTGTTTCCTGCCGGGGCCGTGCTGGGGAAACAGGCACCACAGGTGCTTCGAGTAGAGCTTCACTTCGTGGCTCCCCCTGCGCTGCACCCGGCACACCGCGTTGTCGCGGAAGACGGTTCGCATGGCGCTCTCACAGGCGTCCATGAGTCCGGGCCATGAGTCGTCGCAGACGATCGACAGGCTCGGGGTCCTCAAGGGCCGGTTCTGAACGATGTGACCGTCACCGAGATAGAGCCCGAGAAGATAGGCGTAAACCGACCACTTCAGGACCCCGTCGCATCGAGGACACCTCGAACGGTGCGCTCCGGGGCACTCGCCCCGCTTGGCGCGGTCCATATGCTTCCAGTAGCTGATCGTGCCGCTGGGGACACCAAGAATGCGAGCCACATGGGCGTTCTTGGCGCCGGCCCGAAGGAGCGCGATCGCCCGGTGCCGTGTTTCCGGCGCGTGAAAGTGCATGGGGATACATTCAGGCACTCGCAACCGCTCTGAGCAGCGAAAAGCGGATATTCACGAGAAGGTGAACATCCGCTTTGGTGCCCGGTGTGGGATTCGAACCCACATGCCCTAAGGCACGGCATTTTGAGTGCCGCGAGTCTGACCAGTTCCTCCAACCGGGCAGGCTGGGAGCTGCAAGGGAGTGTACCGGTTCCACGCAGTCCGTCGCCGCTCGGTAGGCTCTTCTGGAGCACCCTGTCCTGAAACGAGGAGCCCCGTGACCGCCCCCGAGTCGCCCCAGCCCGCCGCCGATGACGACGACAAGTCGCACGTCCCGCCCCTGACGACACGTGTCGTCATCGCCGAGGACGAGGCGCTCATCCGGCTCGACCTCAAGGAGATGCTCGAGGAGGAGGGGTACTCGGTCGTCGGCGAGGCCGGTGACGGGCAGCGGGCCGTGGAGCTGGCGCGGGAGCACCGTCCGGATCTGGTCATTCTCGACGTGAAGATGCCCGTGCTCGACGGGATCTCCGCGGCGGAGAAGATCGCGGAGGAATCCATCGCGCCGGTCCTGATGCTCACCGCGTTCTCGCAGCGCGACCTCGTGGAGCGGGCGCGGGACGCCGGCGCCATGGCGTATCTGGTGAAGCCGTTCAGCAAGAGCGACGTCGTGCCGGCGATCGAGATGGCGGTGTCGCGGTTCACCGAGCTCAAGGCGCTCGAGCAGGAGGTCGCGGATCTTTCGCAGCGGCTGGAGACGCGCAAGCTGGTGGATCGGGCGAAGAGCATTCTGCAGACGCAGTACGGGCTGACGGAGCCGGCGGCGTTCCGGTGGATCCAGAAGACGTCGATGGACCGCCGGCTGTCGATGCAGCAGGTGGCGGAGGCGGTCATCGAGGACGCCGAGGAGAAGAAGGCCGCGAAGGGACAGTAGTCGGCGGCAGGGCGCTCAGCGGTCCGGAGGACGGGCGGTGGGGCAGCGTCACATAC
>NZ_JBSGZJ010000223.1:0-11413 GCF_053610925.1 Streptomyces sp. NPDC054847
CACGTCTGTCTGTGCGGCGCGCGTCAGCGCGTCAGCGCATCTTTCCGCCGCGCGGCATCCGCATGCCCTTGGGCATCGGGCCCTTCGGCAGCGGCATGTTGCTCATCAGGTCGCCCATCGCCCGCAGCCGGTCGTTGGCCGCAGTCACCTGCGGGCCGGTGAGCACCCGCGGGAGCTTCAGCATCGTGGTGCGCACCTTCTTCAGCGGCACCTGGCCCTCGCCGTTGCCGACGAGGATGTCGTGCACGGGGACGTCCACGACGATGCGGTTCATCTTCTTCTTCTCGGCCGCGAGCAGCGGCTTCAGCCGGTTCGGGTTGCCCTCGGCCACCAGCACGATGCCGGCCTTGCCGACGGCGCGGTGCACCACGTCCTGGTTGCGGTTCATCGCCACGGCCGGGGTGGTGGTCCAGCCGCGTCCCACGTTCTGCAGGACCGCGGCCGCCGCTCCCGGCTGGCCCTCCATCTGTCCGAAGGCCGCCCGCTCGGCGCGCCGCCCGAAGATGATCGCCATCGCCAGGAAAGCCAGCACGAAGCCGAGGATCCCCAGATAGACCGGGTGACCGATCAGGAAGCCGATCCCGAGGAAGACACCGAAGGTGACGATTCCCACACCCGCGACGACAAGACCGACCTTCGGGTCGGCCTTCCGGGTCATCTTGTATGTCAGGGCGATCTGCTTCAGTCGCCCCGGGTTCGCAGCAGCGTCAGCGCTGTCTGAATTTGCCTTCCTCGCCATACCCGAAGTTTACGTGGCCTATGACGTGCGGGTCGCCACGGCCTCCAGTACGTGCTGAGCCTCCACCCGGTCCTTGGCGCGGCGGCGGTCCTCGAGGACCGCGGTCCAGGCGTTGCGGCGGGCGGTGCGCTGGCCGGCGCCGAGGATGATGGACTCCATGGCGCGCAGTGCGCCGGTGACGGACGGGATCGGGTTGGCACTGACGTGGCGTGCCGGCACGGCCTGCATGGTGGCGATTCCCCCTCGGGGTGAACGGCGGTGAGTGGGAGCTGTGCGTGAGTCGAGCGTCACTGACTGGTGTTACCAGGGCATGACCGGCCGGTCAAACGCTGATGAAGGGTCGATTCGCGGGTCGTGGAGATCCGGAAACGAGAACGCGGCCCGTACCCCGCCCCCGACCTGCGGGGAGGGTGCGGACCGCGTCCAACCGGCCATTACCGGCCGGTAATTGCTTGTGCCTGAATTCACACAGCCTGGGCGGCGCCGGTGCCGGCATCGACGCCGGCGGCGGTGCCACGGGCCTCCATCGCCTGCTGGAAGAGACGGCCGGCCCGGTACGAGGAACGGACCAGCGGACCCGACATCACGCCGGAGAAGCCGATCTCGTCGGCCTCCTCCTTCAGCTCCACGAACTCGTGCGGCTTCACCCAGCGCTCCACCGGGTGGTGGCGCACCGAGGGGCGCAGGTACTGGGTGATGGTGATCAGCTCGCAGCCCGCGTCGTGGAGGTGCTGGAGCGCCTCGCTGACCTCTTCGCGGGTCTCGCCCATGCCGAGGATCAGGTTCGACTTGGTCACCAGGCCCGCTTCACGGGCACGCGTGATGACCTCGAGCGAGCGCTCGTAGCGGAAGCCGGGGCGGATCCGCTTGAAGATGCGCGGCACGGTCTCGACATTGTGGGCGAGCACCTCGGGACGCGAGGAGAAGACCTCGGCCAGCTGCTCGGGCACCGCGTTGAAGTCGGGGATCAGCAGCTCGACCTTGGTGTGGCCGCCTTCGCGGTCCGCGGTCATCGCGTGGATCTGGCGCACGGTCTCCGCGTACAGCCAGGCGCCGCCGTCCTCGAGGTCGTCGCGGGCGACGCCGGTGATGGTGGCGTAGTTCAGGTCCATCGTGACGACGGACTCGCCGACACGGCGCGGCTCGTCGCGGTCGAGGGCCTGCGGCTTGCCGGTGTCGATCTGGCAGAAGTCGCAGCGCCGGGTGCACTGGTCACCTCCGATGAGGAAGGTGGCCTCGCGGTCCTCCCAGCACTCGAAGATGTTGGGACAGCCCGCCTCCTGGCAGACCGTGTGCAGTCCCTCGCTCTTGACCAGTTTCTGCAGCTGGTTGTACTCGGGGCCCATCTTCGCCCGGGTCTTGATCCACTCGGGCTTGCGCTCGATGGGGGTCTGGCTGTTGCGGACCTCCAGGCGCAGCATCTTGCGTCCGTCGGGTGCGACTGCGGACACGACCGGCTCCCTACAGCTTCGATTCTTCGGCGAACACCAGGGTACGCCCGTTAAAAGTGCGGCCTTACGTTCGGCCAACCTGTGGCCACGGGACCGCATTCCCGCCCGCGTTCCGGGCCGGGGCCCCGGCCCCGCGGGACGGGGCCGGTTCTCCGGCTCAGACGGGCGTCTTCTCCGCCTCGGGGGCCGTCGTGGGCACCGCGTCACGCACGATCTCACGGGGCCGCGGCTCCGCGTTCTCCAGCACCTCCCGCAGGTGCCGCTCCAGCACGGGCAGCACCTCGGCGATGGTGATGTCGCGGCCCAGCTCGTTCGCGAGCGAGGCCACTCCCGCGTCCCGGATGCCGCACGGCACGATCTTGTCGAACCAGGTGTTGTCCGGGTTCACGTTCAGTGCGAAGCCGTGCATCGAGACGCCCTTGGCGATACGGATGCCGATCGCCGCGAGCTTGCGGTCCTCGCGGCGCTGCCCGGCGTTGGAGGGGGCGTACTCGGGGCCGTTGAGCCGCGGGTCGAACTCCTCGTCCGTCAGCCGGGGGTCGAAGTCCAGCGAGAGGCCGCCGACGGCCGGGCGCTGCTCCACCGGGTCGCCGAGCACCCAGACACCGCTGCGGCCCTCGACCCGGCTGGTCTCCACGCCGAACTCGGCGCAGGTGCGGATCAGCGCGTCCTCGAGGCGCCGTACGTGCGCGATGACGTCCACGGGCCGCGGCAGCTTCAGGATCGGGTAGCCCACCAGCTGGCCGGGGCCGTGCCAGGTGATCTTCCCGCCGCGGTCCACGTCGACGACGGGCGTCCCGTCCAGGGGCCGCTCACTGTCCTCGGTGCGCCGACCCGCCGTGTAGACGGGCGGGTGCTCCAGCAGCAGGCATGTGTCGGGAATCTCGTCGGCGAAGCGGGCGGCGTGGACCTCGCGCTGCTTCTGCCAGGCCTCCTGGTACTCGACGGCTTCGTCGCCGAACCCCAGTCGGACGAACCGCAGGTCACTCACGGCTGTGCCTCCCTCGAACCTCCGCCCGGTGATGACCGGGCCCCAGCCACTGTACGGCGGGCCGGAACCGAGTGGCCGGGCAGGGCGGACCGTCAGCTCCACGGTCCAGCGCCGCCGCCAATCCTCACACGATCGGATGAATCTGGGGCGAAGGCGGCGGAACAGCGATGGATGGCCGCTAAATTCGCGCCGTTCCTCCCCCAGGGCTTCTCCCCCAGAGCTACCTCCTGGGGGGACCCCAGGAGGTACCCCCATGGGCTGCTCCCGGCCCGGAAGGCAGGAGACGCCACAACCGATGACGGAACGGACCACCCCGCGCACCCCCAACCGGCAGCTCGCCGCGCTCATCGCGGAGGCCGGGTTCTCCCATGCCGGCCTCGCCCGCCGGGTGGATCAGCTGGGCCTCGAGCACGGCCTCGACCTTCGCTACGACAAGACCTCCGTGACCCGCTGGCTGCGCGGGCAGCAGCCGCGCGGAACGACGCCCGCGCTGATCGCGGAGGTGTTCACCCGCAGACTCGGCCGCCGGCTGTCCGCCCAGGACCTGGGGCTCGACGCCTGCGCCCCCGTCTACGCGGGGCTGGAGTTCGCCGCCACCCCGGAGGAGGCCGTGGACATCGTCAGCGGACTGTGGCGCAAGGACTCCGGCAGCCACGCGGAACTCCGCAAGATCGCTTTCACACCGGCCGGACTGGTCGTGCCCAGCCGGGACTGGCTGATCGGCGGCCCCGACGAACGCGTGGGCCGGGGCGAGGCTCACACCGGCTCCACCCGGGTGCCCCAGCAGGGCCCCCGGGTGGCCGTTCCACGGCAGCGCGGCGCGGGCGACCGGGGGCCCGGGCAGAAGGTCTCCGGCGGCGACATCGCGGCGCTGCGCGCCGTCGGCGAACTGTTCCGAGCCCTCGACCACGCCTACGGCGGCGGGCACGCCCGGCAGGCCCTGGTGCGCTATCTGGAGCACGAGGCGGAGCCGATGCTGCGCGGCACGTACGGCGAGACGACCGGGCGGCGCCTGTTCGCCGCGGCCGCCGACCTCACCAGGCTGGCCGGCTGGACCTCGTACGACATCGCGGCCCACGGACTCGCCCAGCGGTACTTCGTCCAGGCGCTGCGGCTCTCCCAGGCGGCGGGGGACAGGGCGTACGGGTCGTACGTGCTGGTCACCATGAGCCGGCAGGCCGTCTACCTCGGACACGGCCGGGAGGCCGTGCAGCTGACCAGGGTCGCCCAGCAGGGGGTGGGGCCGTCGGCCCCGCCGCCGGTCCAGGCGCTGCTGCACTGCGCGGAGGCCCGCGGGCACGCGGTGCTCGGCGAGGCGCGTGCCTGCACCGCCGCGCTCGTACGGGCCGAGCGCGCCCTGGAGGCCGCCCGGTCGGGGGACGACGTGCCGCACTGGGCGCGCACCTTCGACGAGGCACAGCTGGCGGACGAGTTCAGCCACTGCCACCGCGACCTGCGGCAGTACCGCAGCGCCGTGCAGCACGCGGAGCGCTCCCTCCAGCTGCGCGCCCCCGCCTTCGCCCGCAGCCGGCTCTTCTGCCGGGTCGTCCTGGCCTCCGCCCGGCTCGGTCTGGGCGAGCTGGACCAGGCGTGCGCGCTGGGCGCGGAGGCGGCGCTCCAGGCGTCCGAGATGCGATCGGTGCGCGCCACCGAGTACGTCCGCGAGTTCGAACGCCGGCTGGAGCCGTACCGCGACGCGGCACCGGTCCGGACCTACCGCGACCGGGTGGCCGCCCTCGGCTGACCCCGGCCGGCCGGCGGGCGGGGTGGCGGCCCCGCCCGCCTGTTCTCACGCGGCCCCGCCGGGGCTCAGGCTGCCGCGGTCAGCGCCGCTGCCGGGCACCCCGGCCGAATGCCGAAGTCGCTCAGCACCGCGTCCGCCGCCCTCCGCCCGGAGAACAGGGCGCCCTGCACCGTGCCCGTGTCGCGGTGGTCGCCGCAGACGTAGAGACCGGACAGCACCCGCACCGGGCGGCGCAGATCGTGCGGCGCCGGCATCGCGGGCACCGCCTCCGGGTCGTGGTGGACGGCGAGGAGCTCCCAGTCGTCCGTCGCCCTGCCGTAGAGATTCGCCAGCTGCCGCCGCACCCGGCGGTCCAGGTCGTCCGGCGGTGCGCCGAGCAGCGTCGAGGAGATCAGCACCCGGCCGTCGGAGGCCCGCGACGGATCGACTTCGCTCATCACCGCCGTGTGCGACACCGGCCCGCTCCGCTCCCCGGCCAGCACCAGCGACGGCTCCCCGAGCGGTGACTCGGGCGCCGTGTGGTGCACCACCGTCACCGCATGGAACGACGGCACCCGAAGCCCCGGCAGCAGTCCGGCCGCAGCCCGCGCCCCTGTAGCCAGCAGCACGGAGCGGCAGCGGATCTCGCCGAGCTCCTCCGTGGTCACGGACGTCGTCGCGATGTCGGTCACCCGCACGCCCGTCCGTACGGTGCCGGCCGGCAGCCCCGCCGCCATCAGCTCCGGCAGCGTCGCCGCGCCGCCCGCCGGCACGCACAGACGGCCGCGCGCGTAGCCGCGCAGCACGAGGTCCGCGCAACGGCTGGAGGTGCCGGTCAGCTCCGGATCGCCCAGCAGCGCCGACAGCAGCGGACGCAGGAAGCCGTCCACCGTGCGCGCGGGCAGGCCGCGCCCGTACAGCGCCTCGGCGGCGGACCGCTCGGGGCGGGCGAGGAGACGGTCGACGGGTGTCGCCGCGAGCCGCGCCAGGGACGCGCCCAGCCGGGCCTGGTCGAGCTGGCGGGGCCGAGGGGCGCTCGCGAGGGCGCGCGCGACGGAGAATGCGACCCCCGCGCCCTGGGCGGTGGGGGGCGATCCCCGTCCCGCGCCCCTCCTCGCGTGGGAGGAGCCCCACCGTCCCGCGATCCCCACCTCGCCGGTCCGCTGAAGCCGGCCCCCGCTGTGGACGAGCACACCGGGCGAGAACATCCGCAGGTCGGCGTCCCGGAGCACCGCGGTGCGGCGCAGCTCCGGGAACGCGGTACTGAGCAACTGGCCTGTCCGGTCGAGCCGGAAGCCGTCGAGCTGCGTGGTGGCCATCCTGCCGCCCACGACCGGGGCGGCCTCCAGGACGCTGACCGTGACACCCGCACTGGTCAGCCGGTGGGCCGCCGACAGTCCGGCGATCCCGGCCCCGACGATGACGACATCCGCATCATGAGCGGTGCTGAGCACGTGCCCCTCCCCGAGGTCGGCGCGGCTGGTGGGGAGCTCATGCCCCCAACAGGACCGAGGAATACCCGAGTTCGGTTCGAGACTAAAGAGGTAGGCGGCCCGCTGAGGTAGCGCACGTCGCGGAGCACCGGAGCGCGGGGGCGCACACCCCGCTCCCCCCGCCCGGACACGGTCTAGCGCAGCGCCGCCCGGATCGCGTCGTCGATGCGCGGGAAGGCGAACGGGAACCCCGACCCCAGCAGGACACCCGGCAGCACCCGCCCGCTGTTCAGCACGTCCTCCGCCAGCCCGCCCAGCACAACCCGCAGGGCCGGCGCCGGCACCGCGAACGGCGTGGGACGGCGCAGCACCCGGCCCATCGCCGCGGTCGCCTCCCGGTTGGTCACCGGCTCGGGGGCCGTCAGGTTCACCGGGCCCGACAGGGACTCCGTGTCGATGATGTGCCGCAGTGCCGCCACGGCGTCGTGCAGCGCGATGAAGCTCCAGTACTGCCGGCCGTCGCCCAGCCGGCCGCCGAGCCCCGCCTTGAAGAGCGGGAACATCCGGCCCCAGGCGCCCCCGTGCCGTGCCACCACAAGCCCCGTACGGGCCAGGGCCGTTCGCACACCCGCTTCTTGAGCCGGGGCGGTGGCCTCCTCCCACTCCACGCACACCCCGGGCAGGAACCCCTCCCCGGGCGGCGCGCCCTCGTCCACGGGCCGGCCACCCGTGTCGCCGTAGTAACCGACCGCGCTGCCGCTCACCAGTACCCGCGGCGGCGCGTCCAGGGAGGCCACGGCCTCCGCGATCGCCGCCGTGCCGAGGACGCGGCTGTCGCGGATCTCCTTGCGGTACGCGTCCGTCCAGCGGTGGTCGCCCACCCCGGCCCCCGCGAGATGCACCACGGCCTCGCAGCCGACCAGACCGGCCACGTCCACGTACTGCCGTGCGGGATCCCAGTGGACCTCGTCCCCGGCGCCGGCCGGGCGACGCACCAGACGCACGACCTCGTGCCCGTCCGCGCGCAAGGACCTCACCAGCGCCCCGCCGATGAGCCCGGAGGCGCCCGTGACGGCAATTCGGGTTCTCTGCATGGGCCCATCCTGCCCCGGTGGCCCGGCATGGCACAGTGGCCCCATGCCCGAGTCGCACATACGCCCCGCACGACATGACGACGACACGGAGCTGGGGGAGCTGGACCGCGCCACCTGGTCGCCCCTGCATGCCGTGACCCCCCGGCCGCAGCCGCCGTACGACTCGTTCTTCGACGCGAACCACCGCCCCGAACAGTTCCTCGTCGCCGAGGACGGGCACGCGGCGATCCTCGGCTACATCCGGCTCGCCGCGCCGACCCCGCTCGCCTGCAACCGGCACGTCCGCCAGATCCAGGGCCTCGCCGTCGCCGAGCGGGCCCGCGGCCGCGGTGTCGGGCGGGCGCTGCTGCGGGCGGCGTGCGACGAGGCCCGGCGGCAGGGAGCCGTGCGCATCACCTTGCGGGTGCTCGCCCACAACGCGCCGGCGCGGGCGCTGTACGAGGCGGAGGGCTTCGTGGTCGAGGGGATCCTGCCGGGCGAGTTCCACCTCGACGGCCGCTTCGTGGACGACGTGCTGATGGGCCGCGCCCTCACCGGCACCGCGTAGGCCGGGCCCGCCGAGGGGCCGACGGCCCGTCAGCCGCTGCCGAACCGCTCCCACAGCCGCGGGAAGCGTTCGGCGAGCACCGTGTCGTCGTCGAGGTCGAAGGGCGTGCCGGCCGGCTCCGCGGACTGCACGGGGATCCCCAGGTCGGGCGCGTCGGCGCCGGTCAGCTGCTCGTACGCCTCGTCGGCGGCGTAGCCCAGTTCCTCGCCGTCGCCGTCGATGTCCTCGTCGAAATCGTCCAGCAGTTCCGCCAGGGAGTCCGGCTCGTGCACCGCGCTCTCGAAGATCTCCCGGCCCTGCCCGATGAGCCAGCAGCGGAAGTAGTCGAAAGCGTCGTCGCTCGCCCCGTCGAGCAGCACCGCCGCGGCACCCCACACGTCCCAGTGGTAGGCGCGGCTGTAGCGGGCCTCGAAGTGCCGTGCGAAGTCCAGCACGGAGTCGGGGTCGAGCTGCAGCAGCCGTTCGACGAGCAGCTCCGCGTGTTCCTCGGGGTCGCCCTCGGCGGCCTCGCGGGTGCTGTCGATGATCTCCCAGAACTCCGTCTCGTCCATCACGGGTCAAGCATCGTGGTTGGCGGGGGCCGTCGCACGCGCAGCATGCCGAAACGCGGCTGTTTCGCAATACGGGGCTCCGGTCGGCCCAAGCCCGACAGAAGGTGTCCGGTTTCCGTGCGACGGTCGGCTCATGACGACGACGAACAAGCCGCTCGGCGGCAGGATCGCACTGGTCGCCGGCGCCACTCGTGGCGCGGGACGTGCCATGGCCGTGGAACTCGGCGCCGCGGGCGCGACCGTCTATGTGACAGGCCGGACCACCCGCACCAGCGTCAGCGAGGTCGGCCGGCCCACGGAGACCGTCGAGGAGACCGCCGAACTGGTCACGGCGGCCGGCGGCGAAGGCATCGCGGTGCCCACCGACCACCTCGAGCCGGACCAGGTGAGGGCACTGGTCCGGCGCGTCGAACGCGACCACGGACGGCTGGACGTGCTCGTCAACGACCTCTGGGGCGGAAACTTCCTGCTCGACTTCGACACCCGGATGTGGGACGTCGACCTCGAACGCGGGCTGCGGATGCTGGACCTGGGCGTGAGGAGCCACATCATCACCAGCAGCATCGCGCTGCCCCTGCTGGTCCGTGAGCCGGGCGGACTGGTCGTGGAGGTCACCGACGGCACCGCGGAGACCAACAAGGGGTTCCGCGAGAACTTCTACTACGACCTCGCCAAGAACGGCCCGATCCGGATGGCCTTCACCCTCGGCGAGGAGCTGAAGAGTGTCGGCTGCACGGCCGTGGCCGTCACTCCCGGCTTCATCCGCTCCGAGGAGATGCTCGACATCTTCGGCCTCACGGAGGAGAACTGGCGCGACGGTATCGACAAGCAGAAGCACTGGGCCCTCTCCGAGTCGCCCGTGTACCTGGCCAGAGGCGTCGCGGCGCTCGTCGCCGACCCCGAGCGGTCCCGCTGGAACGGCCTGTCCCTGGACAGCGGCCGGCTGGCCAGGGAGTACGGCGTGACCGACGCGGACGGCAGCCGGCCCGACGTCTGGGGATACATGCTGGCCGAACAGGCGGGCGGCACACCGGCGGTGGAGGACTACCGATAGAGGTCCCGCAGCGCGGCCGCCGCCCGCGCGAAGCGGTCCCGCAGCTCCGGCGGCCCGAGGACCTCCACCTCGGGCCCCAGGGACAGCAGTTGGCCGTACGCCACGTCCAGCGACTCCACGGGCAGCGTCAGCGTCACCCGCCCCCGGGTGTCCGGCGGGCCGGCCGCCGCCAGTGCCTCCTCGGCGGCGGCGCGGTCCGTCACGTACGGCAGCCGGCCCGCGCCGTCCTCGCTCACGCGGACGACGGCCTCCGCGCGGAGGATCGACCGGGCGAACTGCGCGGCACGCTCCTGCCAGAAAGCCGCCAGCTCGAAGTCCTCGTCCCGTTCGAACCGCTCCCCGTCCGCTTCCACCGACGAGAACCGGTCGATGCGGTAGACCCGCAGCGTGTCGTCCGCCCGCGCGCACAGGTACCAGACGCCCGCCTTCAGCACGAGCCCGTACGGTTCCAGCCGCCGTTCCACCTCGGTGTCCCTGCGGCGGTACGTGGCCCGTACGCGGCGGTCGTCCCAGACGGCCTCCGCGAGGACCGGGAGCAGTTCAGGGGTCTTCGGCTCCTGGTACCAGCCGGGGGCGTCGAGGTGGAAGCGCCGGGCCGCGGAGTCGGGCGCGTTCCGCAGCGAGGGGAGCAGCGCCGCGGACACCTTCAGGCGTGCCGCGGACGCCGCGTCCTCGAGTCCCATGTCGCGCAGCGCGCCCGGCAGCCCGGACAGGAACAGGGCCTCCGCCTCGTCGCGTCCCAGACCGGTGAGCCGGGTGCGGTACCCGCCGATCAGCCGGTATCCGCCGGCCCGGCCGCGGTCCGCGTAGACCGGGACTCCGGCCTCCGACAGGGCGAGCGCGTCGCGGGTGACCGTGCGCTCGGAGACCTCCAGCTCCCTCGCGAGCTCGGCGCCGGTCATGGAGGGCCGCGACTGGAGCAGCAGGACCATCTTGATCAGCCGGGCAGCGCGCATGCCCCCATCATCGCGCAGCGGGTGCCAGCGGTACCTGGAGCTCCGTCACCCACTTCTCCTTGTCCGGCGGGCACTCCAGATACACCTCGCGGGCGTAGCCGGCGGAGTGGTGGCCGCCGGCGTCGATCCAGCGGGCCAGGTTCTGCTCGGTGGGCATGATCGTGTCCATCGGGCCGCGGTGCACGATCGTCGCGGCCCGCTCCACGGCGGGGAGTTCGGCGATCTCGAAGTCCGGTCCCGGCTGTGTCTCCGCGGAGACCGCGCACCCGGCGTGCACCACGATGCCGTCACCGTCCGGCGCGTCCTCGTAGTAGGCGATGCCGGGTCCGGCGGGGGTGACGCCGGCCGCCTTCAGCCGGGTGAACAGCTCGTCGTACAGCGGGCCGATCACCGGTCCGATGTGCTCGGGGGCGTAGCTGGCGGCGACGGCGGACAGTTCGGCGACGCGGACCGCCGGGGTGCTCTTGATCATGACGTCCTGGGTGGGCATACGACCCTCGCTCTCGATCGACCGGAGCCTCGCCTCGACCTGCGCCAGCCTGGCGGCCGCCGCGGCCATCGCCTCCCGCAGTTCCGCCTCCCGCAGCCTGAGCATCCCGCGCAGCTCCTCCGTGGTCACCTTCTCCTCGAGGATCTGCCGCACCTGCTGAAGCGTGAAGCCGAGGTCCTTGAGGGCGATGACGCGGTTGAGGGTGGCGAGCTGGGCCGCGGAGTAGTAGCGGTAGCCGCTGAAAGGGCCGGTGTGCTCGGGACGCAGCAGCCCGACCGCGTCGTAGTGACGCAGCATGCGGGCCGACACACGGCCGTGCCTGGCGAAGTCTCCGATGGTGAACATGACGTCTCCCAGTGCACGGCTTCACACGGTGTCAAGGTC
>NZ_JBSGZJ010000224.1:0-11401 GCF_053610925.1 Streptomyces sp. NPDC054847
CCCGTCCGGGTCCGCGCAGTTCGCGTATACGGAGGGGCCGGCCGCCCGGCCGGCGCCCACCGGGTCAGGCGGTACGGGCGTCCGCCGCGGCTGTGGCCGGAGCGTCCTCGACCTTGTCCGCGGCGCTGTCCAGCGTGGTCAGGTCCCGCTCCCTCGTCTCCCGTGCGCAGGCGATGGCCACCACGGTGAGCAGGGCCGCGGCGATCACGTACAGGGCTATGGGCGTCGACGAGTCGTAGTCGGCCAGCAGAGCAGTGGCGATCAGCGGTGCCGGCGCACCGGCGGCGACGGATGAGAACTGCGCGCCGATCGAGGCGCCCGAGTAGCGCATCCGCGTCGCGAACATCTCGGAGAAGAACGCCGCCTGGGGCGCGTACATCGCACCGTGCAGCACGAGACCCACGGTGACGGCGAGCAGCAGGGCGCCGAACCCGGCCGTGTCGATGAGCGCGAAGAACGGGAACATCCAGGCTCCGACGCCGATCGCGCCGATCAGATACACCGGCCGGCGCCCGATGCGGTCGGACAGCGCACCCCACAGCGGGATCACCGCGAAGTGCACGGCGGAGCCGATGAGGACGGCGTTGAGCGCGGTCTGCTTGCTCATGTCCACGGCGGTGGTCGCGTAGACGAGGATGAACGCCGTGATCACGTAGTAGCTGATGTTCTCCGCCATACGCGCGCCCATGGCGATCAGGACATCGCGCCAGTGGTGGCGCAGCACGGCGACCACCGGCATCTTCTCCACCTGGCCGGCCTCCGCCTTGCGCTGCTCGGCCTGGGCCAACGCGGCCTTGAAGACCGGCGATTCATCGACAGAGAGACGAATCCACAAGCCGACGATCACCAGCACGCCGGACAGCAGGAACGGTATGCGCCAGCCCCATGAGGAGAAGGCGGCGTCCGAGAGCAGCGCCGTGAGCGCGGACAGCACACCGGTGGCGAGCAGCTGCCCGGCCGGGGCGCCCGTCTGAGGCCACGAGGCCCAGAATCCGCGCCGTTTGGCGTCGCCGTGCTCGGACACCAGCAGCACCGCGCCGCCCCACTCGCCGCCGAGCGCGAAACCCTGCACGAGCCGCAGCACGGTCAGCAGGATCGGAGCGGCGGAGCCGATCGTCGCGTGGGTCGGCATGAGTCCGATCGCGAAGGTCGCACCGCCCATCATGAGCAGGCTGAGCACCAGCAGCTTCTTACGTCCGAGCCGGTCGCCGTAGTGTCCGAAGACGAGCGCGCCGAGCGGACGCGCGGCGAAGCCGACGGCGTAGGTGAGGAACGAGAGGAGGGTTCCGACCAGCGGGTCCTCATCCGGGAAGAACAGCTCGTTGAAGACCAGCGCGGCGGCGGACCCGTAGAGGAAGAAGTCGTACCACTCGATGGTCGTGCCGATGAGACTGGCGGCGACGATGCGCTTCAGCGAGCTCGGCGCTGGTGGAGCGGTTTCTGGGGCGGCCATGTACACCACTTCCGGACAGTTGGCGGGGACGTTTGCGTGTCGCCACACCGTAGAAACACGCAGGTCAGGCGCACATGTGGCGGGGCAACATAGTTCGAGGGTTGGCTATACGTGTGGCCACCATGCCGGCTGGCGGAAGGCGGTCCTGGGCGACGGTGATCGAAACTTGTGCCGTCCGGGACGCGTAGTTCTGGACCGCTGTGCGGCTGCGCGGGACGGCCGCAATCTCGCGGACGTCAGCCTGTCGCGAGTGCGCATGACGACGACGTCTTCCCGCTCGCGCCCGATGCCCTCGTTTGTCTTGGTAGCCATGCCCGTGCCTCCCCGGTGGGAAGGTACGAAAAGTCGGGCGGCCAGGTCTTGGGGGTGCGGTGACACCCCCCGAGGACGGATGTCGTCAGCAGCCGTCGTACCGCCAGGCGCCGTCCTCACGCGCCCACGGCTGCTGCTTCTGGTCCAGCGCCGGCACCGCGTAGGTGTAGGTGACGCGGGCGAGGTCGCCGGCCAGCTGGTCGACGGCGAAAGTCTTGATGTCGTGAGCGCCGTACTGCTTCACCGACGCCTCAACGACCGGCCCGTACACCTCGGCCGGGATCTTCTCCTGGCAGCGGGCGGACATCATGCCGTGGGCCTTCTTCGTGTCGGTGGCGAAGTAGGCGGCGCTGTAGGCGCGGACGGCCTGCTCCAGCAGCTCCTTGCTGTCGTCGGCCGGCGGCACGTTCGGCTCGTCGCTCGGCTGGTCGGTGGCCGCGTTCTGGCCGGACTTCGGCGAGGCGCTGCTCGGCGGGTTCTCGGATGAGCAGGCGGTGAGGGCGAGGAGCAGCACGGCGGCGGTCGCGACTGTGGTGGTGTGGCGCATGGTCCCCCAAGGATTGATGGTCCGGTGAGGGTACAGCGGAGCCCTTGCCGTCGCGGGACCGCTCAGCAGGGGTTTCGATCGCAGCAGTGCCGCAGCCAGCGAACGCGGGTGGGATGTGGTGGAGGCTTCTCGAGCTCACTGACATACGGGTCCGGGGAGAACCGCAGCTCCTCGTCGGGCTTCAGCGAGTCCGTAGATGATGGTGTGCCGGAGGCTGGGTCGCGCTGAGCGGACAGCTCGGCGAGGACTGCGGGGCGTGCCGCAACCCCGCCTCGCCGTTCGACGGGCGGGTGCGATTCGAGCACGACGGTTGTGACTGAGCCCTTTCAGCGTTGAGGCTCCAGGGTGAGGATGGCTTTGGCGATGACGGTTGCCCACCCTCCCTCTGGCGCGGCAGAGGGGGCAGCGGCGCCACCGCGATGTACAGGTCGGTGGCGGGAAGGGTCGCTGACCCCGCTTGGATCTCCGATAATCTCCTCCACCGTACCGGGACTCCACCACCAGAAACTTAAGGAGTGAAGTGTCGAACTCTTCGGGCAATACCGGAGACAGTACGAACGGCAGCCCCACGCCCAGCGGAGGGGGCACCCAGTTACCAGGCAGCTCAGGCCCGCCCAGCCCCGCGCCGACGTCGTCCACGAATGTGCCCGTGCCGCCTTCACCGTCTACGTCTCCGACACCAGCTCCGTCCAACCCGTCTGTTACCCGCCCCGCACCGCCCGCAGCGTCGACTCCGCCGCCGCAGCCGGCCTCCGGAAGTGCCCCCACACCTGACGCCAACCCAGAATCCAGATGGCGGCACAAACCGAACATCATCGGCCTGCTGACGCTTGGCGCTGCGGTCGTCGCGGTCGGTCTCACCATCTACTACGGCAACGACTCCTCTGACTCGGGACGCTCACAGGCGAAGAGCGGAGAGGTCCAGGCAACCACTGGAGTATCCGAGGCAGAGCGCCAGCCCAAGCTGAAGGTTGCTCGTGTCGCCGCCTACCTCAAGAACGGGATCGACGGAACTGACAAGACTGAGGACGAGGATCTCAAAGACCTCAGGGGGCCACACCTTGACATAACGTTCGAGAACCGGGCCCCGGGACCATCCCTGATCACTAGGGCCACGCTGCGCCTTCGAGAGGCTGGCCAACTGCCTAGATGTAACGGGTCTGGCGGTGAGCTGGAGATCTCCATGAACTACGACTTCCCCATGCCCCTAGAGCTGCCGAAGACGCCGTACGAGAAGGCGAAGGACGTCAGCTTCACAGTCGAAGACAACAAGGTGGATCGCCTGACCCTAACCATGGGACCTGAGACCGTCGGCTGGGGACCGGCCTGGTACGGCGTAGCGGACATCGTGTTCGACCATGACGGGACCCAGACCACGGTCGGCCCCATCGCCGTCGTGGATGCCGGTGGCGATAGCACGTTCTACCCCGAGGGCGACACGTGGGTCATTGAGAGCGTCAACAAGCCGAGCTGTCTGGACGAGACGGCTGCCCTGGTTGACCGGCTCAAGGCGATTCCCGGAATCACCGCCTCGAAGGAACTGACATCACTGCGAGACAAGCTGAGCTCCATGGGCCACTGAGTTCCTGCAGAGTGGCCACTGGTCGGGTGACGGGCTGACGTCCCGCAACGCACGAGGCTCCTGTGCCGTTGAGAGAGGTGTTCGACGTCTCAACTCATGGCGCAGGCGCCTCGCTCGTTGGTTCCCAATCCTGCCGCACGTTCTGGTCGAGTGGGTATCCATGCTTATCGTCACCCGCGAGGGTGGCCAACGCTGCAAGCTCCCGCCGCACCAGCGGGCTCTCGTCGGACTGGTCCACATTCGCCGACACGACACGCTCACGCAGTCCAACCGTGTCGATTCCGTTAGGAGTTCTGAATCTCGGTACACCTCAGTCAGGCAGGGTTCACAGTTGCATGGTCACGATTCTTTGACCCTGTGCGTCGAGGATGATGAGGTTCCTTGCAACGCCTTCTCCGTCGTCGCCGTCCCACCATTTGGCGAAGGTCTCCGCGAACTCCTCTGCTCCAACCTTGTTTGAGGAGTAGTCAGTTGATACTTCAACGTCAAAGTGGGGATCGACGAGTTCGACGGTAGCTACCCCGGTCGCATGATCTGCCATGTTGGCATTGCCTTCATCGCGGGCCCAGGCTTGGAAGTCATCAAGGAATCGGTGGTTCGCTTCTCGCTTGGTGACGGGCTGGTCCGGTGGGGTGCTGGGCTCGCTGCTGACGCCGTCTTGGCAGCCCTGTACCCAGGCCCCGCGATCCTCCGTGTTTGCAGTGTTCTCTTCTGCTTCCAGGGCTCTGCGGGTGCATCCTCCGCCCAGGACCTCCCGTACCGCAACTCCTTTGCCTCCGTCGTTGAAGACGTCCTTGCCTGCTTTGTAGCCAGCAGCGTAGGCCGCTCTGAAGTCGGGGGTGGGCGTGCTGTGTTCAGCGGGCGAGGACGATGTCTGAGCCGCCTCGTTACCCTTGCGTTCTTTGTCACAGGCGGCTGTCGCCAGACAGGTCATGGCGAGGACGGCGAAGGCGACCACGCGTCCTCCCGGCCAAGGGCGTCCCGCTCGCTGGTTGACCACGTGCTCTCCCCGTTCGATGGTGCCGTGCCAGGTTAGAGGGAGGATTCAGCGAGGTGGGTTGCCTCGTTCCAGAACTCATTATTAGTGGTCGGACGGTGAACTCACCATTTACCG
Organism: Streptomyces sp. NPDC054847; assembly: GCF_053610925.1. Taxonomy (NCBI): domain Bacteria; kingdom Bacillati; phylum Actinomycetota; class Actinomycetes; order Kitasatosporales; family Streptomycetaceae; genus Streptomyces; species Streptomyces sp. NPDC054847. Next base: position 5,009 of record NZ_JBSGZJ010000224.1, read on the forward strand.
CGGCGCGGACAAGAGCCTGGTTCACTTCGACAAGGAGATCCGGCTCAAGCGACCCAACGCCCTGTGGACCCAAGCCAAGTTGGTCACGGGTGGCGACTTCAGCGACAACCCGTGGCTGCGGCTCGGTCGGCACAGCGAGCTTCTCGGCGAGCTGACCGCGCTGACGATGGAACACCCGTTCCGCGAGCGGATGTGGACCCAGCTCATGCTCGCGCTGTATCGCTGTGGCCGGCGGGCAGACGCGCTGCTGGCCACGGCTTCGTCCATCAGCGCACCGGTGCGCCACAAGCCCATCGGGCACTGACGGCACAACCGAGGAAGCCCTGACCGATGCTCACCGACACACGTCCTCTTGGCGGAACCGCTGCGGACACCGCCTCCCTGTGGCCCGACCGGTCGGGCCACAGGGAGGGAGAATCAGGCGGGTGTGACGTTCTCCGCCTGAGGTCCCTTGGGGCCTTGTGTGATGTCGAACTGGACCTTCTGGCCCTCGGAAAGCTCGCGATATCCGGTGCTCGCGATGGCCGAGTAGTGGACGAACACGTCGGGGCCGCCGCCGTCCTGCTCGATGAAGCCGAAGCCCTTTTCCGGGTTGAACCACTTCACGGTACCGGTGGCCATGATGATCTCCTTCATTCGTGCGGGTGCGTGTCCCGCGTACTGCGGGTGCCATGAGATCGTCTTCACTTCCGGTGCTCACGGGACGCAGACACGCCCATGGGACGACATTCACCACCTCGCCGCAGCGACTGACGAGCGGTGCCGACTCGGGCGCTCATCGCGGATGGCATGGAAGAACGTGGCGCGGGTGGACTGCACCCGTGACGCCCGTGGTCGGGCTCAAAGGACCCCTGTTGAAGGGAAGTTGCCAAGCCATCGTCATGCTCGCACACGACTATCCAGCTCGGGACATGAGCCTCCGGACCCCCGGTCCGGACAGCAACGCAGCTCCACGCCGGACCCGCCCGGCTCGCGGACCGTTTGGGCACGTTGGAAATGGAACCCATTTTCATATAGCGTAAGGGTGTCAAGAAACGAGGAGACTCCCATGGCTGTTCCCAAGCGGAAGATGTCCCGCAGTAACACTCGTCACCGCCGCGCCCAGTGGAAGGCGAGCACGACTCAGCTCGTGCCGATCACGGTGGACGGCTCCAGCTATCTGGTGCCTCAGCGGCTGGTCAAGGCATACGAGCGCGGCCTGCTGCACCCCGAAGGCTGAGCGCACGTGAGTCACCACCCCCTGCCCGTCACCGTGCTGTCCGGGTTCCTCGGCGCGGGCAAGACGACCGTGCTGAACCATGTCCTGGGCAACCGCGACGGGCTTCGTGTCGCCGTGATCGTCAACGACATGAGCGAGATCAACATCGACGCGGCCCTCGTCCGCGGCGGCGAGGCGGCCCTCTCGCGCACCGAGGAACGACTCGTCGAGATGACCAACGGCTGCATCTGTTGCACTCTGCGCGACGATCTGCTGGAAGAGGTCGACCGCCTGGCGCGCGAGGGCCGCTTCGACTACCTGCTCATCGAGTCCAGCGGCATCTCAGAACCGATGCCGGTGGCAGCCACCTTCTCCTTCCCGCGAGACGACGGCGTCACCCTTGGCGAACTCGCCCGGCTCGACACCATGGTCACCGTCGTCGACGCGGCCAACTTCCTGCCGGAGCTGACCGGCGGGGACGGACTGGCCGAGCGCGGGCTGGACCAATACGAGGACGACGAGCGGACGGTCAGCGATCTGCTGATGGACCAGATCGAGTTCGCCGACGTCCTCGTGCTCAACAAGCTCGACCTCGTCCCCGCGGAGGACGCGGACCGGCTCAAGGCCGCACTCGCTCGGCTCAACCCCGTCGCTCGCGTCATCCTCGCGACCCATGGCGCTGTGGAGCCGCGTGACGTGCTCGGTACCGGACTCTTCGATGTCGAACGCGCTCAGCAGGCGCCGGGCTGGGTCATGGAACTCAACGGTGACCACGTCCCGGAGACCGAGGAGTACGGCATCTCCTCCACCGTGTTCCGCGCCGAAAGGCCCTTTCACCCGGGCCGGTTGTGGAACCTGGTCACCGAGCGACTCGACAGCGGTCGCTTCGGGCAGGTTCTCCGTTCCAAGGGGTTCTTCTGGCTGGCCAGCCGGCCGCGGGTGACGGGGCTGTGGTCGCAGGCGGGTGCTGTGGCGCGCTTCGAGCCTTCGGGGGCTCGCGATGCCGACACCCCGCAAGGGCAGGAGCTGGTCTTCATCGGCACCGGGCTGCGGGCCCAAGAGCTGCAAGCGGCCCTGGTCGACTGCCTGCTGGCCGACGGCGAACCGGTACCCGACGACGACGCCTTCCCGGCCTGGGAGACATACGGCATCGACGACGCGTGTGAGCACGAACAACCCGGACCAGTGTCCGTGGGGGTCGCGCGCACCTGATACTCCGGGCCGAGCGGTGGTCGCAGCCACGGCACCGCCCGGCCCGGCCCGGCGGCCGCCCCGGCATCCGCATCCGCCGAGGCCGGGGCTTCGGCCGTTGAGTGCCGCGCCCCCGAGCGATGCTCCGGACATCGCTCACGGGAAGGTTCCTCGGCATGACGGCTAAGAGGTTGTCTCACGTGGCAAGTTCCGCGAGATTCTTGAGTTGCTCAGGGCGGTGGCCATGGCCAGGCTTCGGCTCTGCCGGTCGTTGCGGTCCACGTACGGGATCTTGAGGCCACGAGTAGCCCATGGCAGGCTCATGCCGCATGATCGACGAATTCGCGAAGAACAGCCTGCACGGGAGACTGCGGCGGGACCGCAAGGCGCTGCTCTGGAAACTCGACGGCCTGTCCGAGTACGACGCCCGCCGACCTTTGACAGTGACCGGGACCAACCTCCTCGGCCTGGTCAAGCACGTGGCCAGCGTCGAGGCCAGGTACTTCGGTGAGGTCTTCGACCGGCCGCCCCCGGAACCTCTGCCCCGGTGGCAGGACCACGACGGCAGCGATCTGTGGGCGGCTGAGGACGAGGCAAGCGATCAGATCATCGAGTTCTACCGGCGCACGTGGGAACACTCAGACGCGACGATCGACGAGATGCCCTTGATGCCCCCGCCCACGTGCCGTGGTGGCCGGAGCCTTATGCCAACACGAACCTGTTCGCCATCCTGATCCACGTCCTCGGCGAGACCAACCGGCATGCCGGGCACGCCGACATCCTGCGCGAAGGCGTCGACGGCCGAACCGGGATGCGCCCCGAACACGAGATGCAGATCGATGAGGACGCCCGCACCGCCTACTGCGCGAAGATCGAGCAGGCCGCCAGATCGGCCTCATCAGTCAAGGCATAGAAGGCTGTCCCATGTGATTTGATGTTCGAGCGGCATGATGCCGGCCGTGAGTGCTGATCTGTCGAAGCGTCTGATTCCGGATGAACTCTGGGAGCTGGTCGCCCCGTTACTGCCATCGTTCGCGGCTCGACCACAAGGTGGCGGGACCGCTCCGCGTAACGAGCGGGCCGTGTTCACCGCAGTGGTGTACTTCCTGACCAGCGGCTGTGCCTGGCGGCATCTGCCGCCGACGTTCGGCACGTCCTCCGCCACCGCGCATCGCCGCTTCACGGTATGGACCGATGTCGGCCTGTGGCGTCGGCTGCATCGGGCGGTGTTGGACGAACTCGGGGTCCGGGGCGAGGTGGACTGGACCTCGGCGATCGTCGACGCGGCCTCCGTTCGTGCCAAAAGGGGGGTCGCTGACGGGGCCGAACCCGGTCGATCGCGGCAAGAAGAGCAGCAAGCTGCACGTGCTGTCCGACGCCCAGGGCATCCCCCTCGCTGTCGCCGTGTCAGGTGCGAACATGCACGACAGTCTCGCCCTCAAGCCGCTCATCCTCGGCATCCCCGCCGTTCGGTCGCGCCGGGGACCACGGCGGCGCCGGCCCGTCAAACTCCGTGCCGACAAAGCGTACTTCTCCGCCGAACACCTCAGCTGGCTGCGCGAGCGTGGGCTCGTGGCGCGCATCGCGCGACCAGGCATCGAGTCCGGCGAACGCCTTGGTCGGCACCGCTGGAAGATCGAGCGGTCGATCGCTTGGCTCTTCGGCTACCGTAGCCTGACCATCCGATACGAACGAAAGGGCTCGCACTTCCTCGCCTTCCTCGGCCTGGCCGCTGCCCTGACCTGCTACAAGAAGCTCGCGAAACTTGCCACGTGAGACGCCCTCTAAGTACAAGCGAATGGCGAACGGGCCGCTGTCGCCTTTTCTGAGCAGCAGCCGTCCGTCGTCGCGAACGTGATCGCCAGCGACGAAACGGCCCTGGACCGCTATCTGATGCGAAGGGGGCAGGCTGTCGACGAGGCATCGGCCATGGATGCCCGCAACGGCTACCTCCTCACCGCGGCAACGACCAATGTGAGGGCAGACGCTGCCTACGCCGCCACTGCGGAGAACCGCCTGTCGATGCTCAAACAGGACAGTCCTATACTTCAGGCGCTCCAGCAGAAGCTTATGGAGCACTTCGATAATCAGACGTGACGCGCAGCGTCCGACTGAGGTGGTGATCCCGATGCCACGGAAGAGCCATCGGTCGGGCCCAGGACCATCCGCCCGCAGTCCTCGCCCCCGTGACAGGCCCGGACCGGGCAGGGCTTCAGAAGGGGGCATCTTCCGACCATGGCGGTGCCGTCGGCACAGCGGGCGTCTGGGGGCGGGGCTGCTGAAGGACGGCCAAGGCTTCGTCGATACGGCCGAGGTCGATGAGGTAGCCGGCCAGGTCGTGGCTGTTCCTGCGGTCATGTTGCTGAAGGACGGTGACGGCTTCCTTGGTGCGCCCGGCGTCGGCGAGAAGCCGAGCGATGTGTTCCGCCGCGTACCAAGTGGTGCCCTCGGGGTGGGCTCGGGCCCGTTCAACCGCCTCGTCGACCCCACTGCAGGCCGCGATCAGCGGCAGCCGCATCCAGAACAGCTCCCACTCATCCTCGCCCCCGAACTGGGCGGCGAGGGCGTCGAGGTGGGCCAGGCCGTCGGAGGGGCGGCCCTGGTCGAGACACAGCTCGGACAGGGTGTGGAGAATCCAGTCGTCGCCGTGGTGGGCGTCGGCCTGGGCGCGCATCACGGCGATCGCCTCGTCGCCCCGGCCATGCCGGGCCAGGAGCTGCGCGAGCTCGTAAGCCGACTTCGGGTTCCAGGCGGCGGGTCCGTCGGTCTGCCCGTATGCAGCGATCGCGCCCTCAACGTCGCCACACTCCTCCAGCAGCTCCGCCAGCCGCTGTACGGCCGCCCCATGTCCGTCGGTCGCCGCGTAGGCACGCAGTTCCTCGATCCGGCCGTGCCGGGCCAACAGGTCGGCGAGCTGGTGGCGGCTGTTGACCGAGGTGATCTGCCGGTGCCTGAGCAGGGCGATGGCCCCGTCGATGTGGCCCTGGCGCTCGCGGATCGTCGCGAGTAGCCCGATCGCCGTGTCGGGGTCGAGGCCGCGGCAGCACCACGGGCCGTCGCAGCGGTGGTCGGCCCGGATCCGGGCGGCGAGCAGCGCGGCGGCCTCCTCGTCACGGCCGGCGACGGCGGCCACGTCGACCAGGGCGGTGGCGAGCGCCCAGTCGTCGGCGTGCGGCAGCAGCATGGTGAACGCCTCCTCGGCGCGGCCGTGCCGGGCAAGCAGCCGCGTGTAGGCCTCCAACGCCATCGGGTGACCGACGGCCATCCGGGCCCGGACGGTCTCGATCGCTTCCTCGATCCGGCCCCAGCCCTCCAGCAGCTCGGCGGTCGCTACGACGGCCGTCCACCAGCCCGTAGCTGCGTACGGGCCGAGCACCTCCAGTGCGTCGGCCTGTCGGCCCCGCTCGCCCAGCAGCCGCGCCCACACCAGCGCGCAGAACCACTCCCCACGTCCGGCCCACTCCTCCACCACGGCTGCATGGCCCTGGTGGAGCAGCAGGGAGACCAGTTCCGGTGGGATGCAGCCGGACCGCGTCCGGGCCCGATGGTCAAGATCAGCAGGGTCCACGGCCACGCACCATAGCGCCGACCCCTGAGCGCCGGTACCACTGGTCGTTTCGAATACAGCACGGTTGGAATGACGCTCTCCGCCAGTCGGGGCCTCCGCCAGGACCGCGGCCAAGCGCGACGCGTATGCCAACGACCAGGGCACCGCGACCTTGTTGGTCGCGGTCACGGGCCGCACCAACCGGTCCTAGGCGGAGACCAGGACCGGCCGAGTGGCTCCCGCCGGCCACCGACCAGTACTGCCGCTGCAGCGGCGAGTGGATCGGCACCAAGCTCCACTGGGGATCTGGCCGTCGACGAGGGCGAGCTCGAGATGCTCAAGACGTTCGCCGACGGCCCTGCGAGAAAGCGGCCGACGGCCCTGCGAGGAAGCGATCGTGGTCCTCACGCCCGCCGGCTGATAGCCGTGTCGTCGCCGTACGGACCGAGGCGGGCCC
>NZ_JBSGZJ010000225.1:0-11360 GCF_053610925.1 Streptomyces sp. NPDC054847
CGGCAGCGCCGTGCGGCGGGTCCTCCCGGGGCGGCGCGGGCCGCGCGCCGCCCCGGGGGAGTTCTTCCGCACGGCCGGTTCCCCGGTGGTCGGGACGACGGTCGTGTTCATGAGAGGGTCGCTCACTGCTGGGGCATCTGCTGCTGGGCCTTGGCCAGTTCGGCCTTGACGGACTCGGTGGTCACCTCGCCGCCGTCGGCGGCGGAGGCGAAGAGGTTCTTGACCGCGGTGCCCACGACCGTCTCGAACTGCGACTCGCTCGGGACCTGGGGGAGCGCCTCGGCGCTGGTGGCGAGGGTGTCTCGCAGCACCTTCAGCTCCGGCCGGTCGAACGCGGGGTCGCTCTGCGCGGCCTTGACCGGCGGTATGGACCCGTAGGTCTTGCAGAGCAGCTTCTGCTCCTCGTCGCTGGTCATGAACTTCACGAACTCCAGGGCCCCGTCGAGGTTCTTGGTGTTCTTGAAGACGGCCATGTTGATGCCGGCGACCATGGAGTTGACGTTCTTGCCCTGGCCCGGGGCGCCGGACCGGACGGGCACCGGCGCGACGCCCCACTCGTCGTCGCTCATGCCCTGGGACTTGAACGTGGAGGCGGCCGCCTGCCACAGCACCATCGCTGTCTTGTCCTTGGCGAAGTCGCTCAGCGACTGGTTCTGGGCGTACTCGGCGTTGCCCGGGGCGATGATCTTGTCCTTCGCCATGAAGTCCACGTACTGCTTCACGGCGGCGACGGCGCCGTCGGAGGTGAAGTCGGGCTTGCCCTCGGCGTCGAAGAAGTCGGCTCCGTGCTGCTGGCCGAGGACGAACACCTGGTGGATGTTGTTGGACAGGTTCGCACCCTCCGCGCCGAGGGCCCACTTGCCGTCCTTCGACAGCTTCTTGCCGGTCGCGACCATCTCGTCCCAGGTGGCCGGCGGCTTCTCGATCCCGGCGTCCGCGAACATCTTCTTGTTGTAGTAGAGCGCGTACGACATCGAGTACAGGGGCACCGCGGCCGGGTCGGAGCCGGCCGCACCGGTCGAGCCGAGCGCGGCCTCCACGAAGCGGTCCTTGCCGCCGATCTTGGAGAAGTTCTTCTCGTCCCACGGCAGCAGCGCGCCGGTGGACTGGAGGGACGCGGACCAGGTGTTGCCGATGTTCAGGACGTCGGGGCCCTGGCCGGAGGTGGTGGCGGTCATGATCCGGGTCAGCAGGTCCGACCACGGAACGACCTCGAGCTTGACCTTGATGCCGGTCTTCTGCTCGAACTTCTTCAGCTCCGGCTCGAGGATCTTCTTGTCGGCCTCGATGTTCGGGCCCTGGTTCGACGCCCAGTAGGTGAGCGTCTTCGACGACTCGTTGGAACCGCCGCCTCCGGCGGACGAGCCGCCGCCGCACGCGGTCGCGGTGGCGAGCAGGGAGACGGCGACTGCACCACTGGCTACCGCTCTGTATCTGCGCATAACTCCAGGTGTCCCTTCCGGAGGGGTGGTGCCGCGGGGAGGGGCCGACAGGCTGCGGCTTCAACCTCTGAATGCCTCACGGCTTAATTTAGGACGTGAGTTAAGCTTTCGCGGGCGGCATCGTCAAGAGGTTGAACCCGGCGCACTTCCGGGACAGCGCAGGCCGAAGGAGCGAAGGATGTCTGGACGAAGCGGGCGAACGGTCAATGACCTGCGGCGGAGCAATCGCGCGACGGTACTGCAACGGTTGTATTTCGATGGCCCCATGAGCAGGCAGGCCCTCGGTCCCGCCACCGGGCTGAGCTCCGGCACCATCAGCAACGTCGTCGGCGAACTCATGGGCGACGGCCTGGTGGAGGAAGCCGGCAGCATCGAGTCCGACGGCGGCCGCCCCCGGACTCTCGTCCGTGTCGCGCCCGGCAGCGGGTGCCTGATCGGTGTCGACGTCGGGGAAACCCGGGTGCGGGTGGAGCTGTTCGACCTCACGCTCACCGAACTGGCCCGCACCGAACGGCCCTTGAACGGAGTCGGATACGACGTCGGCGTCATCGTGGAGCAAGTCCGCCACGCCATGGAAGAAGTGCTGCACGCGACGGGCGTCGGCGTCGACGGACTCCTCGGTGTGGGCGTCGGGGTGCCAGGCATCGTCGCCGCCGCACCCGGGTGCGGGGCGGTGGTCCACGGCCAGACCATCGGCTGGGACGCGGTCCCGCTGGAATCCCTGCTGCGTGCCTCCTGCCGGCTGCCCGACACGGTGCCGTTCTTCATCGAGAACGGCGCGCGGACCCTCGGCCAGGCGGAGATGTGGTTCGGGGCCGGCCGCGGCGCGCAGAGCGTGGCCGTGATCCTCTTCGGCTCCGGCGTGGGCGCCTGCCATGTCACGGACACCGCCGAACAGGGCAGGGCCCTGGAATGGGGCCATCTGACGGTCAACGTCGGCGGCCGCCGCTGCCGTTGCGGAGCGCTGGGCTGCCTGGAGGCGTACGCGGGGGCGGAGGCCCTGGTGGACCGGTGGCGCGAGGCGGGCGGCCGGCCGCCGGAGGGGGCCGACGAGGAGACGGCACTGACGGCGCTGCTCTCCGCGGCGTACCCGGGCGGCGGTGAGGGGACGCACCGGGGCGACGGTGACAGGGCGGATCCGAACGGCGGTGAAGGGGTTGGTCGGGGCGCCGGTGACGAGACGTGCCGGGACGGCGGTCAGGAGGCGGATCCTGTGGCGCTCGCGGTCGTCGAGGAGACGGCGGAGTACCTCGGTGCCGGGCTGTCCGGCCTGATCAATCTCTTCCAGCCCGAGCGCATCCTCATCGGCGGATGGGCCGGACTCCAGCTCGGCCCGCGCTTTCTCGACGCCGTGAGGGAGCACGCCACTGCGTACTCGCTCCGCTATCCGGCCGGACGGGTGACCATCGACCTGGGCCAACTGGGGCCGGACGCGGTCACGGTCGGTGCGGCCACCCTGCCGCTGGCCGGCTTCCTGGCGGGCGGTGGCAGACCGGCGGAGCCGGTGCGCGAAGCGCTAACGCCGGCGTGGCGGTCCGCGTTGGACGGCCGGGTGCCGAGCTGACAGTGGGGGAATGGAGGGGGCAACTCCACCGGGCCCGGCCCAGGTTCGTGCGCCGACCGCCGGTGCTGACCCCGGCTCTGCCGTCTGGCTTGAGACAATGGAACCGCACGCCCCTGACCTACTGCTGAGGAGGCCGCCGTGGCAGTCGAACCCGACCGGCCCGCCCGCTCGCAGGCCGGGTCCGTCCGGATCGTGGAAGCGGACGGCCGGCACGCCGTCCTCGTCTTCTCCGGCGTCCTGGACACTCACGCGCTGCGTAGGCTCGAGGAACGCCTCCTCGACCCACGGCTGCGACAGTCGGGCACCTGGGTGCTGGAGATGAGCGGTCTCGAACGGATCGACCTCGCGTGTGCCTACGGCCTGCTCCGCGCCGTGACCGTCGCGCCGGAGCCGGTCGGCATCACCGTCCGAGGCGCCCGCCGTGGCGTGGTGCGGACCTTGCGGCACGCGGGAGTCGACGCGGTGGCCACGATCGAGACCTGACCGGCCACGCCGGTCCCGGGCTGTGCCCATGCCGGCCCGGAGCCCGATGCGCCGGCGTCTCGCCGTGACGACCACCGCCGGCCCATCATGGACCCGGCTGCCGGACCGTGTGCCGGCCCGTAAGACGGCTCCCTACCGCCCGGCCGGCCGGGCGCCGTCCCGCGCGGTGCGGACCCCGTCGAGGAACGCGCCGAGCCCGGCGTCGAAGGTCACCGACGAGCCGGTGAACAGCACCGTCCCGTCGGGTGCGACGTAGACCTTGCCGCCACCCCGGACGGCATGCACGACGCACACGCCCGCGCCGTCCTCCAGCTCGACGACATTCAGGTTCGCGCCGGGCGTGACGTCCGTCAGCCAGCTCCTTCCGACTTCCGCCAGTCGTTCTACGTCGATCGTGCTCACCGGCCGTGCCTCCTTCTGCTGCGGGGTTGTGTCGGTCCCGTCCGTCGCATCCGGCACCGGCCGCACGGGCACATCGAGGCCGCTGCCGGTGAACGGCTCGACCAGGATGGCGTACTGCTCCGCCGGGATGCGGGCACGATCTGCCCCACACCAAAGCCGCGCTGGGGCGACTGCTTCAGGCGCTGCTCGCCGACGGGGGCGCGGATGCCTGAGTTGCTTCAGCATGCCCGCCCTGACGGCGTCCGTTACGACCCCAACTCCCGGAGCTTCTGCGACTGCAGGCGCACCGATGGGTGAGCGGCGGAGCAGACAGCGCACGGCGGCATCTCGTCGACCGCGCGGGTGAATGTTGTGCCGACGGGTCCATCGGGAGCCTGGCTCGACCAGACAGCGCGCCATACTGTGCAAATGTCCGCACAGGAGAGAATTCCCCCGCTGATCCACCAAACGTGGAAAGACTCTGATATCCCTGCGGAATGGCAGGAGTGGGCCGATTCCTGGCGTCTGCACCACCCCGACTGGGGGTATCGGCTGTGGACCGATGCGGACAATCGCGCATTCCTCGAGGAGCGCTATCCGTGGTTCCTGCCGATTTATGACGGCTACCCCGAAGCAATCATGCGGGCAGACGCAATTCGTTACTTTCTGCTCGACCACTTCGGCGGGCTGTACGTGGATCTGGACTTCGAGTGTCTGCGGTCCGTCTCCGGCATTCTTGACGGGCGCGACCTCGTCCTCGGCTGCGAGCCGGACGTGCACACCCGGCTGCTTCTGGCTCGCCGGCGCGGATTCGACCGCATCGTCGGCAACGCGTTCATGGCGTCGCGGCCGGGCCACCCGTTCTGGACCCACGTGCACCGCCAACTCGTCAGTGCGCACAAGCTGCCCAGCACCTTGGACGCGACAGGCCCGTTCTTCCTCACCCGAGCGGTCGACAGCGCCCCTGCGACCGACTCGATCACGGTTCTCCGCCCGGAGGTGCTGTACCCAAAGGTGAGCCCGTACGCGACAGAGCTGTTCGGGCCGCAGGAAACCGACTACGACAGCGCGTACGCGGTGCACCACTGGTCGGACAGTTGGGCGTTCGATACGTCCGCGCCGCCGCGGATGTCCGCCGGTAAGCGGTTTCCGTTCTGGGTGAGCCAGGAACTGCAACCGTCTGCTGACGGCATGCTCAGCCTTGACACCCAGCGCCGCCGCTGGGCCTCGGGCGCGCCGGCACCGACGGTGTCATGCCTGATGGTCACCAAGGACCGCTCGGCGACGGCGCGACGGGCGATCACGTGTTTCCGTAACCAGACCTACCGGAATCTGGAACTGGTAGTCGTGGAGGACGGCACGGACGACGCCCTGGAGCAGCACATCCGCAATCTGAGCGATCCTCGGATCTGCTATCACCGGCTCCCCCCGGAGGGGCGGACGCTGGGCGAGCTGCGCAACGAGGCGGTGGACCGGGCCACCGGGCCCTATGTGTGCCAGTGGGACGACGACGACCTGTACGACCCGGAGCGGGTCGAGACGCAGATGGCGGCGATTCTCGCGCTCGGCACCGAGGCGTGCTTCCTCGCCCGGGAGCAACTGTGGTGGCCGGACCGGCGCAAGCTCGGGGTCTCCTGCGCACGGGTCTGGGAAGGGTCGATGGTGTGTGCGACCGACCGGATCCCGCGCTACCCGGCGCAACGCCGGGGCGAGGACACCCCGGTGGCGGAAGAAGTGGTGCGGACCTGCCGGGTCGTAACGGTCGACGCGCCCCAGCTGTACACGTATGTGTGCCATGGAGCCAACACGTTCAACGAGTCCCATTTCGCGGAACACTTTGACGTGGCGACCGAGATCTGGGCCGAACCCGCTGTTTACGCCGAGCGGTTGCTGGCCATGGCGGCCCGGCTGCCGATCGAGCCCAAGGACATCGCCCATGCGGAGACCGGCACCACCATCGACCGTACCCCCGAGCCGAAACCGCGGCCGACTGCCGTGCCCGCGACGGCCGCGGCGAGTGAGCGGCCCTCGCTGCTGGTACTCAGCCCGCTCAAGGACGCTGCCGCGTTCCTTCCCGGCTACCTGGACCGCCTTCGCACGCTGGACTACCCCCGCGAGGCGATCTCGTTGGGGCTGCTTGAGGGCGACAGCAGGGACGCGACACCGGAGATGCTCCAGCAGGTCCTGCCAGGGCTCGAGGCGGAGTACCGGCGGGTCACGCTTGTGCGCCGGGATTACGGGCTCCAGTTGGCCGGACCTCGTTGGGAACCCGGCATCCAGCGCTGGCGCCGCTCGGTGCTGGCCAAGGTACGCAACCACCTGGTCTCCCGGGCCCTCGTCGACGAAGAGTGGGTCCTGTGGCTCGACGTCGATGTCACCGGCTACCCGGCCGACCTGGTCCAGCGTCTGCTCGGCGCACGCAAGGACATCGTCGTTCCGCACTGTGCCACCGCGCCCGGTGGGCCTACGTACGATCTCAACACCTTCGTCCTTCACCCGAGGGCCGGCACGCTCAACTGGTCCCAGTGGCTGCGTGACGGCATCCTGCAGCCCCCGAGGGGGTTCGGCCGGATGTACCTCGACGAGTTGCGCGGGCAGGGGCTGCTTCGCGTCGACTCGGTCGGCGGCACCGCATTGCTGGTACGCGCCGACCTTCACCGTGACGGTCTGATCTTCCCGTCCTTCCCTTATCAGCACCTCATCGAGACCGAGGGTTTCGCCGCGATGGCCCGGGACATGGGTGTCGCTTGCTGGGCAATGCCCGACCTGGAAGTGCTGCACCCGCACCATGCCCAGGCACCCGCGCACGCCGAGGCCGTTCCGGTTCCCTGAGGCAGGGCCGCGTGGGGCCGGCACAGTCGGCCATTGCGGAGAGTGGTCGTTTTGACACGCTTGGTAGTCAAACTTACGGTGGTCCTACTGCCCTGCCGCGACGTTCACCGGCATCCCGGGGCAGATCCCCCACAGAAAGGCGCCACCGTGAAAGCCCGCGCCATCACTTCCCTGGCTCTTCCCGCCGTTCTGGCCACTGCCGGACTGGTCGGCACCGCAGAGGCGGCTTACGCCTCCCTCGGTCCGGATCCGGCGGCCTCCGCGAAGCATGGACAGCAGATACAGCCCATAGGCGACGTCACCCTCACGCAGGGGACCGCGACCCACTGCCCGCCGTTCGGCAACGTCACAGTCACGGACTACGGACACTGCTGCACGCCCGTCGGCAACATCACGATCCCGGACTACGGGTACTGCTGCACGCCCGTCGGCAACGTCACGGTCGCGGACTACGGGTACTGCTGCACGCCCGTCGGCAACATGACGATCCCGGACTACGGGTACTGCCGCGACGACGATCACCACCACGACCACAGGCCCAACAGGCCTCACCACGCGGCGCTCGAACTCCACAGCTAGCACGCGGTTCAGCAGGTCGGCTCCGACGCGGCCCCGGAACGGGGACGGGGCGGCGACGCCCGACCTGCCACCCGCGACCACACTTCCAGGATCCTCCTCTCCCGTTTCCGTTCCGAAGCGAAGGACGGCGCATGCCCAATTCCCACCCCGTGGTCTCGGTGGTCATCCCGTGCCATGACTACGGCCGTTATCTGCCCGAGGCGGTGTCCAGCGTCGTTTCCCAGACGTTCCGCGACTGGGAGATCGTCATCGTCGACGACGGCAGTACCGACAACAGCGTCGAGGTGGCCGAGGCCCTGATCGCCCGTAATCCCGACCGGCGCATCAGGCTGCTCCAGCAGGCCAACGCCGGGGTGTCCGCCGCGCGGAACACCGGGATCGAGGCCAGCGCCGGCCGGTACATCCTTCCATTGGACGCCGACGATGTGATCGCAGCCACGATGCTGGAGAAGACCGTCGCGGTCCTGGACGGCGACCCCGGCATCGCCATCGCCTCGACCGATGTGTTCGCCTTCACCGACGACGATCTGCCTCCGCAGGCGATGCCCTTCCCCGCCTACAGCAGGGAACTGCTGCTTCAGCGGCTGATCATGTTCTACTGCTCGCTGTTCCGCCGCGAGGCATGGGAGACCGTCGGCGGGTACAACGAGAGCATGAAGGCGGGAGAGGACTGGGATTTCTGGGTCGGCTGCGTAGAGCACGGATTTGATGCTCACCACATCCATGAACCGCTGTTCGGGGCGCGAAACAAGGACACAGGACTGCACGTGGAAGCCGTCGAGAACGACCTTGCGATCCGAGCGCGGATCGTGGCCAACCACCCGGGCCTGTTCAAGCCGATCACCCGTAACTGGGCGGAGGCCGTACTCGGCCAGGACGCGGACGCCTGTCTGCGGGACGAGCACGTGCCCGACGACATTCTCACCCGCGCTGCCGAGATGGACCAGTTCCTGACTGCGGTCATGGCCCTGCAGCGCACGACGCGGGTGCAGTACTACCACATCAAGCGGCTGGAGAAGGCTCTGGCCGCTCAAACCGGCACCGCCGGCCTGCCCACCCGTGAAGAGGACGCGTCCGCGACGGTTCCCGCCCTTTGACGGCTGCCGGAACGCACCCTCGCGGAGCCTACGCAGCAGGGAAGCCGTACCTGCCCGGCGGACGCGCGTGGACCCAGGCGCTACGCAGGCCGGAGCGATGAAGTTCAGACACGTTCCATCGGACGGTGCGGGCCCGCGGGCAGTTCGACGGCGATCGTGTCGCCGGGGCGGACGGTACCTCCCTGCCGGACCACGCCCATGATCCCGGACTTGAAGGTGAAGTCGCCCGTCGTCGCGTCGAGTTCGAAGACCTCCTTCAGGAGGCCCTGCTGGAACGTGTTGATCTGTGAGCACGGATTGCGCAGTCCCGTCACCTCCACGATCGCCTCCTCGCCGAGGCGCAGCAGCGCCCCGGTGGGCAGCCCGAGCAGGTCGATCCCGCGCGTGGAGATGTTCTCGCCGAGCTCGCCCGCGGCCACGGTGAAACCCTTCGTGGCGAGCTCGTCGAACAATTCCTCGTGCATGAGGTGCACTTGGCGCAGGTTGGGCAGGTGCGGCTCGTGCTGCATGCGGAACCGGTGCTTGACCGTTTCCCCGGCGTGGACATCGCCCTCCACGCCGAGACCGGCGAGCAGCGTGATGCTCTCGCGGTTCGGCTTGCTGAACGAATACGTCCCGTTGCTGCTCACAGCTGTGACCCGCGCCATCGTCCTGCCCACTTCTCCTCGCCCGGTACGACCTTCGGTACGGCCAGCGTACTCAACGGTCAACGGCGGCCCGCCGGCGTGAAGGCGGGGAGCGGCGGCCGTTCGGCAGAACCTCGTCGAGCGGGCCGCTCACCCCGGTTCGCCGGGCCACCGCGAGGTCTCCGGGTTTCGTCCTTCTTGGTCGATGAACCCGCCACCGGAGACCTCGCTCGCCTCGCGATCACGACACGCACGTCACACCGGACCTCCAGGCAGACCTCAGGTGCCCGGTGCCGAGGCGTGTCCGATGAACATCAGAGCGGGTTGAGGCGGGCTTTGAGCAGGCAGAACTCATTGCCTTCCGGGTCGGCCAGAACATGCCACTGTTCTTCGCCGGTCTGGCCGATGTCGGCCGGGCGCGCACCGAGCTTCAGCAGGCGCTCGAGTTCGGCGTCCTGATCACGGTCCGTGGCGTTGACGTCGATGTGCAGCCGGGACTTCCCCTTCTCCGGTTCGTCCCTGCGACTGAGGAAGATCGTCGGCTGCGGACCGCCGAACCCTTCGCGCGGCCCGATCTCCACCGAGCCGTCGTCCTCGCGATCGAGCACGACGAAGTCCAGGACCTCGCACCAGAACCGTGCCAGCACCTCGGGGTCGCGGCAACCGAGCACCAGTTCACCGATACGACATGCCATTGACGAAACCTCTTCTCCGCCTGGGAACCGCCGGGGAGGCCACACGCGAACTCGTGGCCCCAGCAGCGAGAACAACCCCGCGACCGTACCGGACGAGGCGATCACGGGCGAGGTGATTTCGGGGCCGACCCTGCCCGGGCCGCGGCCCCCGTCACCGTCGGTCCGAGCCCACTCCGGCTGCGCTCATGATCCGCCGCACGGCACCCGGCCGTCCCGCACCCACGGCCGCAGCTTCTCGGGATTCCGGACCGCCCAGATGCGGGTGACGCGGCCGCCGGCGACATCGAACGACGCCACGGTCATAACGGCGCCGGCACGCTGGGCCACCAGCCCCGGCGCACCGTTGACCGAACGTTCCAGGAGTTGGAGCCCCGGAGCCTTGTCGGCGATGGCGACCATGTACTGGGCGATGCGCGTACCGCCTTCGATCGGGCGCAGGACGGTACCGACCATGCCGCCGCCGTCGGCGGTCATCACGGCGGCCGGGTCGAGGAGGTCGACGAGGGCCGCGATGTCCTTGGCCTCCCATGCCTCTTTGACACGCCGTACCGCGTCGGCCTGTCCGGCGGCCGTCACCGGAGCCCGAGCGACACGCACCCGCCGCCGGGCGGAGGCCGCGAGCTGCTTGCAGGCGGCAGGGGTCCGGCCGAGGATGTCCGCGATCTCGGCGAACGGGTACCGGAAGACGTCGTGCAGGACGAACGCCACCCGCTCGGCGGGCGTCATCGACTCCATGACGACGAGGAGGGCCATGGCCACCGATTCGTCCAGGACCATCTGGCCGGCGGGGTCGGTGCCATGGCCGTGGTCCCGCTCGGCGTGGTCGGGCAGCGGTTCGGGCAACCACGCGCCGACATAGCGTTCACGCCGCGCCCGCGCCGAGCCGAGCACGTCCAGGCAGATGCGGCCGGTGACCTTCGTCAGCCAGGCCCCGGGGGACAGGATCTCGTCCTGGCGGCTTCGTGGCAGCGCGTACCAGCGCGCGTAGGCCTCCTGCACGGCGTCCTCCGACTCGGCCAGCGATCCGAGCAACCGGTAGGCGACATTGATCAGTTGGCGCCGCTCACCGGCTATCTCATCGGTGCTCGTCCCAGCCGTCCCCATGCTCCCGACCGCCTCCTCGCCTTACCTTTCGCAGGCCCGCGTCGTCGGCCTGGTGAGACCTTATCGATCTACTGCCCCCAGGGCGGAAAAGGGGACCGTGGCATGGCAACCCGGACGACGGCACTACGGCGCTTCTCGTTCCTGCAGATCGCGATCACACTGCAGACCCTGACCCTCTTCCTTCAAGCGGTCTCCGCCGGGATGCTGCTGACCTCGTCCTACGGAGCGACGCTTCACAGTGTCGGAGCCCGCGTGATGTACGGGGCGTCGATGCTGTATCTGTTCGCGGCGGTGGCGGCGTGGAAGCCGGGTGGCGGCTCGCCCCGGCCCGTCCTGCACGCGTCCGGCTTCCTCGTCCTCGCCTCGGCCCAGGTCGTGCTCGGCATCGCGCACATACCGTCGCTCCATGTCCCGCTGGGCGTCCTGATGTTCGGACTGAGCGTGCTGGCACTGGCGCGGCGCTGCTGGAACTTCTCGCGGATCTCGGCGACGGTCGGTACGACGCTGGGGCCGACCCCGTCCATCACGTAGTCGGCGTGGCCCTCCAGCAGGGACAT